>JBDRQG010000386.1:0-4096 GCA_043826475.1 bacterium | reverse complement strand
TCAACTGTCCATGTAGATTTTATGATAGATGATTAACAATATCAACCTCAGAGATTTCCATGTACTACTGCCATATTTTCATATATATGCTATTACGGCAGTCATTTTATAAGTTTTTTATAAATTTTACTCTTTTTTTGCTCATTTTTTATGAAACTTCTTGACAGATTATGTGTTAAAATATATCATAACGTTGTTAGCACTCACTCAGGTTGAGTGCTAACAATGACGATTGATAGATAAGGGATAAAGAAAAATAATTTTTTAGATATTTTTTAATAACAATAAACAAAATGAGGCTATGCCTCAGGAGGAAAAGACAATGCAGGTAAAACCGCTTGCTGATCGCGTGGTTGTAAAACCAATCGATGATGCTGAACAGACGAAGGGTGGAATCATTATTCCTGATACCGCCAAAGAAAAACCGATGCAAGGTGAAGTTGTTGAAATCGGTCCTGGCCGTACCAATGAAGATGGTAAAAAGACCCCGCTGGAAGTCAAGAAGGGTGACAAAATCCTTTATGGTAAATATTCCGGCACAGAAGTTTCAATTGGAAATGATGAATATTTAATTATGCGCGAATCAGATATTTTTGCCATCATTAAAGAGAGCTAAATATCAATTAACGGAGAATTTGAAATGTCAAAACTAATAGATTTTAATACTGAAGCTCGCGCCAAATTAAAAAAAGGCGTTGACCAGTTGGCCAATACGGTCAAAGTTACCCTTGGCCCTCGCGGCCGCAATGTTGTGATCGACAAAAAGTTCGGATCCCCGACTGTAACCAAAGACGGCGTCACTGTCGCTCGGGAAATCGAGCTCGAAGATCATTTTGAAAATATCGGCGCCCAGATGGTAAAAGAAGTTGCTTCCAAGACCTCTGATGACGCCGGTGACGGAACCACCACCGCTACCCTTTTGGCTCAGGCTATTTACCGCGAAGGTTTGAAAAACGTTACCGCCGGTCATAACCCGATGATAATCAAAAAAGGTATCGATCTCGCTGTTAAAGCTGTATGTGATGAAATCACCAAGATGTCCAAACCGATTAGTGGTAAAGTTGATATTGCACAAATTGGAACCATTTCAGCTAACAACGACAAAGTAGTTGGCGACCTTATTGCTGAAGCAATGGAAAAAGTCGGCAATGACGGCGTTATCACGATTGAAGAATCAAAAACTGCCGAAACAACTCTTGACGTAGTTGAAGGTATGCAGTTTGATCGTGGTTATGTCTCCCCTTATTTCGTAACCGATCCGGATACGATGGAAGCCGTTCTTGAAGATCCGATGATTCTTATTTACGACAAGAAGATTTCCAACATGAAAGATCTTCTTCCCCTTCTGGAAAAAGTTGCCCAGGCTGGCAAGCCATTGATGATTATTGCCGAAGATATCGAGGGTGAAGCTCTTGCAACTCTGGTTGTCAACAATCTTCGCCGGACCATCAAAGTCGCTGCTGTAAAAGCTCCGGGATTTGGCGACCGCCGCAAAGCTATGCTTGAAGACATCGCTTCACTTACTGGCGCTAATGTCATCTCCGAAGAAAAAGGTTTCAAACTTGAGAACGCCGTGATGGCTGATCTCGGTACCAGCAAAAAGATCACTATTGATAAAGATAATACCACTATCGTTGAAGGGGCTGGTGAAAAGGCTCAGATCAAAGGTCGTATCGACCAGATCCGCCGTCAGATTGAAGACTCCACCTCCGACTACGATCGTGAAAAACTGCAGGAACGCCTCGCTAAATTAGCCGGTGGTGTAGCTGTTATCAATGTTGGTGCTGCTACTGAAACTGAAATGAAAGAAAAGAAAGCCCGCGTTGAAGATGCTCTTCATGCTACTCGTGCGGCTGTCCAGGAAGGTATCGTTCCCGGTGGTGGCGTAGCCATGCTTCGGGCGATCAAAGTTCTTGACGGCATTAAAGTTAACGAAGAGGAGATGGTGGGTGTAAATATTATCCGCCGTGCTCTCGAAGAACCGATACGTCAGATTGCAACCAATGCCGGTGTTGAAGGCTCAGTTGTGGTTAACAGAGTAATCGCAGAAAAAGGCGCCTTTGGTTATAATGCTCTGACTGATGTTTACGAAGATATGATTAAAGCCGGTGTCATTGACCCGACCAAGGTCACTCGCACTGCTCTTGAAAATGCGGCCTCAATCGCCGGACTTCTTCTGACTACTGAAGCAGTTATCGTTGACAGACCGGAAGACAAAAAATCTGGTCCCGATATGGGCGGCGGTATGGGTGGAATGGGCGGCGGCATGCCAGGCATGTACTAAGCCTTATACTATTTTATATAATAAAAAAACCCGATTCGCGCAGGCGAACCGGGTTTTTTATTCTATTTCTTATAAATCTATTTTACTTATAAATCATATTTTTATAGTCTCTCGTTCTTTGATAGTTCGACCTATTTTGACCGATAAATATGAAAAAACTAAAGGTAATTAAAATGCAGATACTTTAAATAGACCAGTACCATCACGATTTATTATATATATATCACCTCCTTCCACTGTTGCTCTTGTAAAAACAATTCTCGTATTATCTGGCGACCAGCCAGGGTATAGATCATTTTTATATGTGAGTTGTTGTAAGTCATCTCCATCAATTGACATTGTCCATATATCTGTTTCAATCGAAAGAACAATAGTCTGGCCATCAGGGGATAACCGAGGTTCAGTATAATAATGATAAGGATGGCCTTGCACCCATCTGTATACTTCACGAGTGGAAGAGTCTATCGGATTTATAATATTAATATGAGCGGTATCTGCTGCACCTCGTATGTATTCGATAAAAAGTAAACTATCTCCATGGATAAAACTGCTATGACCTCCATATCGAACTAATTGTTTCTTATTTAATCCATCAGAGTTCATTATCCAAATTCCACTTGAATCTCCTAAGGTTATGTGATACATAATCAAAGAGTCTGAATCCGACCAGTCACAACTCCAGTTCCTGCTTGTAGATGTTAATTGAGTAAGGCTATCGCCATTTAATTTTATTTTATAAATTTGTGCATTTCTGGCAAAAGCCAGCCACTTTCCGTCTGAAGACCACGAGGGGGAATAATAATAGCCGCCCATACCCTCTTCAATCAAAAATGGTGTTATTTCCCAGTTATCAGTATTAATTAAATAGATACCTCTCTTATGACGAGTATGCGGACCACTCCAGGTAGCGGCAATTGTGCTTCCATCAGGGGACCATGCCACATTAATTTCAGTAATTTCTGGTTCAGGTGGTATAATAGCTTTTTTGGGGTCTGAACATCCAAATCCTGAAAGTAATATCGCTAAAACAAAAAAAGTAATTGTTGTTATATACATTACCTTATGCTCCTTGCTCGCCATATAATAACGGATCAACGATCATTTTGTCTAATATTATTTTATAATCTATTTTTTTGTATTACTACACTACAAAATCAGGTATTTGTAACCCATTTTTCATTATAATACTTAGAATATTTCAACAAAACATATAATTTCTGAGTCAATATATCATCTTGACAGTGTGAGATAATTTGTCATATTGTCTGTCAGAACTTTTATTATGGGAGCGTCAATGACTAATATGAAACAACTCTTCTTATTAATAACCTTTACCATCGGTGTATTAAATTTTAGCTGTTCCAAAAACTCAACCGGGATTGCTGATCTTGATATCGATTTCCCCAATACAGTCGGCAGCCACTGGACCTATGAGGTTGATTATGTGATGGAAGAGGGAATGGATACGGTTGATGTCGATATTTTCGATAATACAACATCAGCCAATAAAGAGGCCACACTCTGGTCATTTGATTATCATTGCGTCCTTGATACCGGATATGTTACTCTTGGTGACGAGACTTTACAGGTTGTAATCAGATGCATCCCGCCACCAGATACAAGCATAGTTGTGATTAAAGCCGACTCAGTTACATTGATAAATGAAAGTTTTTTCAGCTTTGATAAAATTATTATGCGCTTCCCCTTGAGCGTGGACAAGAGCTGGGACTGGGATGGTAATTTATTGCTGCGTGAAAAACATACCAGCGAAGTTATCTCGATTGATACTATGACGGTTAAAGATGTCTTTTA
>JBDRQG010000385.1:0-9316 GCA_043826475.1 bacterium | reverse complement strand
TGTTTCTCAACGCGTCAGTAAAAAGGACTTGATAGATATCTCCGGATTTATACTCAAAAAGAAATCGCCTTCTTGTGGTATGGAACGAGTTAAAGTCTATATAAAACCTGGACATGTAGAACATAAAGGTGTTGGGATGTTTGCAAAAGCACTGATACATCAATATCCAAATTTACCGGTTGAAGAGGAAGGTCGTCTAAATGATCCTTCATTAAGAGAAAATTTTATAGAACGCGTCTTTGCTTATAATCGTATTCAGCAGCTTTATGATCGGCCATTCACTCGAAAATCAATTATAGATTTTCATACAGGCCATAAATATTTGTTATTGAGTCATAGTACCGATTATTATCGTCGACTTGGAAAGCTGGTTGCTCATATCAATGAACTTAAACCGAATCAATTCAAAGAAGAATATCTAAATTTATTTATGCAGGCCCTGAAATTTAAATCAACTTTTAAGAAAAACACGAATGTTCTACAGCATGTTGCAGGATTTCTGAAGAAGAAATTAACCAAAACTGAAAAAGCAGATGTTCAAGAGGCTATAGCTGATTATCATAATTCATTAGTTCCTCTAATCGTACCAATAACTCTTATAAAACATTTCATTAATAAATATGATGTAGAATATATAAAAGATCAGTACTATCTCAATCCACATCCAAAAGAACTAATGCTTAGGAATCATGTCTAACTAATTAGAACATTTTAAAAATATTAATTGATTCTCCAAATCTGTAAATTTAGAGCAGTTGCAAAACAAACCCAGATCAGATATGGAAATAATAATATACCTGCAATCCTGGATATTCGCCAAAAGTATAAAATGGTTATTGCAATCATGATCAAAAGCAACATGATATCAATAAGGGCAATTCCAATTTGGTGCTGACCAAAAAATATCCATGACCACAATCCATTTATAAGAAGTTGTGTCAAGTAAAGAACCAGAGGCAAGTTTACCTTTTCTTTATTTCGCATTCGCCAAACTAACCATGCAGATATGCCCATAGCAAAATACAGTAATCCCCATACAGGCCCGAACAACCATCCGGGTGGTGTCCATGACGGTTTGATTATAGTCATGTACCAGTCACCAGGTTTAAATTGAGAAGCAAATGCTGCAACGCATAAGGTTACTATTATCCAGAAGGATAAACCAATTATATCGGTCAAACTTTTATTATTCAGCTTGGAATCCAAAACAATAACTCTCCCATACTTAGTTATCAATATATGTCTATTAAGTATAATGCTTGTAGTTAAAATTTGATACTGTTATGAATAGCAAATTTACTACATTTTAAATTTGTTGGAGAATAATACAAGCCTCTTGGTTAATAGTTTTTGTATGAAAACAAGTTATGAAATAGTGGAGGTGGGGGCAATCGACCCCCATCAGAAAATTGAAAAATAAATCGATATAACTCTCATTCTTATATTGTAATTTGCACTATATGATTACTTTGAATTATACTCAACCAACGCCGGTCAAATAATTTCGAAGATCATCAATAAGCAATTTTATCTTATTTTTCATTCATAACTATGCTAGAAACACATTTCTGCCAGATTTCTGCCAAATCTAGATCAAAAATAATCAAAAAACCATCAAAACAGATCAAACTGTATCAAAAACCTAAATCAATGCGATTAAACGAGATGTGTTGTTGTTTCCCTTCAACCTAATCAGGACAAGTTTCATGTAAATATTCAAAAATTTACAGAATTACAAAATCCCTGTGACTCCTTCTTCCCACCCCCCAGAGTCCTGGTTTGGGAGTGTCCCCCCTTGCCAATTTAGCAAAAATAGTTATATTAATTATAATATAAGAATTCAATTTAAGGATAATATATGAAGAGATACATCATAATAGTTATTGTTCTTCTATTTACAGGACATATTATTGCTGAAGCTCTGAATAATACCTCTGAGTTAACTGAACCAACCGCTAAAGAGCGCATTCAGATCGCTTCTGGTATGTATTCGGTTTGCGATTATGGTTATGCTGCCTTCGTTGCTTATCCACCCCCATTTAGTCCACCAAATACACTTCAATTAGATGAATCAGACACCTATGTAAATATAGGTCTTTGGATGTGCCGGTGGGGCACAATGAACTGGACCATAACTGAGTCATTACCCTGGCTGAGCTTCACCTCATACTCAGGTACGGTTGTCGATAGTAATAGCTATCAAAATGTTGGATTGACACTTGATTGGAACTACTTGTATAAATATTATCCTCCCGGTCAAGTTTCAGGTGTTGTTACCTTTAATTTCTCCATGGCCACTCCTTACTATCTTACAGTTATAGTTGATGTCCCAGTTCTTGAGCCAGTATTGGTAGTTACAGTCGATTCTCTGGATTGGGGCACCAGCAGCGGATGGCAGACCTTTTATATCGATAACTCAGGCAACGCCACACTAAGTTGGTCTATAACCGAAAACTGTCCTTGGATAACTAATGTAACTCCTGTGAGTGGAACGGTTGGAACCGGGTCTGATATTAACCAGATTGACGTACAAGCATCAATGGTAGGTTTATCATCAGGTATTCACTTGGATTCTTTAATAATTTCTTCTAATGGGGGCAGTGATGTTATTTATACTGTTATAGAGGTAGTCCCTCCTCCGGGGGCAAGTTGCTCAACTCCTTTAGTTTATAATATAAATTCCGGTATGTTGCCATATTCTATTACAAATAAAACTACCTGCGGTCTTGGAAATAATTATACCACAACCTGTCTCGGTTCTTATGATGGTGGAGAGGATTTAATAATTAAACTCAATGTGTCCAGTGCCATGTATGTTGATATTACCCTTGACCCCAAGGGAACGTCTTATACTGGCATTGCAATTTCTGATGCTTGCCCTGATAATGGTGGAAATTGTATTGATTACAGTATTTACACTGGCAATACACCCCACACAATGGGTGGTGTAAATCTCGTTGCCGGCACTTATTACATTATTGTAGACGGCGTGCCTTCACCGGGATGTATTGAGGATTTTGATATTGAGTTTGTTCAAGCTAATCTACCCCCGGTAGTTTCAGATATCCCGAATCAGACTATTACTGTTGGTGAGAGTTTTGCACCTATAAGTCTGGATGAGTTTGTTTCGGATCCCACTAATACCGATTCAGAGCTATCGTGGACTTACAGCGGCAATTCTGATTTGATTGTAAATATTAATCCATCTACAAGAATAGCTACCATATCACCTCCAAACGGATCCTTGATCGGTTCTGAGACCATCACCTTCCGGGCTACTGATCCAGGGTTATTGTGGGATGCCGACTCAGCCATATTTACTGTCGAACCTAAACCCTGCTACGACTTAAGAATATCTAATTTTGAATTGACTGGATCATCTGAGGTAGCGTTGGAAGAAGGGATCGGCGATCGTATTACACTGCTTGTGACTAATGATGGCAATATTGCTTCTGTTGCCACCGGTCTCCAGTTTGTGATTTCTCCAGACATAAATATTACCAATTCGGATCGCCATTTAAATGATGGGATTGCGGTACTTCAGCCCCTCCAACCACTGGAAAACATTCATTTCACCAATATGATTTCTACCATGAGTATCCCGGATGATTTTTCGGAAGGCCCTGCTTTTCTTGGAATTATTATTAGCGGAGCTGAATCAGAATGCGATACCCTGAATAATACTGCTTTCATTCCAATAACTGTTGTAGCTAAAAACGAAGTTCCATACTTCACTTCACAATTTGCCAATGCTACTGTTATGGAGGGTGACGAGTTCATCCTGACCATTGCAGCGGGTGATACTGATGGCGATGATATCACCTTTGAGTGTCTTCAATGCCCCGAAAATGCTTATCTAACTGGTCAGGTTAATCAGACTGAATTTGTTTTCACTCCTGATTATATTGATGTTGATCAAAACTATTTGATACAAATAGGTGCTTCAGATGGAATTGATTTAATCGACACATCATTTAATCTGAATGTTGTTAACCGGCCTCTTAGGGTTATTATTGATTCAGTCAATCAATCACCGCCACCTCCCGGTAGTTGCCGTGAACATCTTGTAACTGACACTCTAAAGATTTGGTTTAATGAACCTGTAAATTCCAACTCTCTTTTAAACCATGTCTCCATGGTTAGCACTCTGGGAGAACCGGAACCTATTTACCTCTACCAAGAAGGAAATGATTTCTTTAGAGTCATTCCATCCGATGGAGTATTCACTCCTTTTGATAGAATAGGGTTGATAATTGACTCTGAAGTTTTGGATCTCAGTGGCTATCAAATGGGAAAAGATGATACCGTTTGGGCATATTTTGGACCGGTTGTTTACCCAGGCGATGCCGACAACAACGGGATTGTAGATGAACGCGATATTCTGCTTCTTGGTATATTCTGGGGTTCGACAGGCTGTAAACGACACGAGAATCCGGATCTGACCTGGTCAATGAATGCCGCCCAATCCTGGGTCGTTTTGCGGGCAACTTACGCCGACATGAATGGTGACGGTAATATTAATGCTGATGATATTTGTGGTGTCTCTGAGAATTGGGGTAAAACACCATATAATACTAAAGGCAGGAACGAAATTGAAATAGTTCCAACCTTGACTGCAAAAGTGCTGAATGAGAGTTTTGGTAAACAAATCTATTTAGCTTTAGCTGATTGCCCGGAGAGTAGAGCTAAAGAATCACTGCTGGATGCTTTTGAATCTTTCACCGATGATGAGTCATCTTCTCTGCCACAATCTTTCACTCTGGCTCAAAATTACCCTAACCCATTCAACCCTTCTACGACAATCGAATATTCTGTAATGCAGGATTGCCATGTTGAGATTTTAGTATTCGATTTACTTGGAAAAAGAGTTGCAACTCTGATCGATGAACCTATGGCTCGCGGGACGTACACTACCGTTTGGAATGGTTTAGATGAAATTGGAAATAGTGTCTCAAGTGGAATATATTTTTATAAAATCACAGCTGGAGATTTTACAGATAGTAAGAAGATGATATTGCTGAAGTAATGTGTGATATGGCAATAAATCTACCATGAATTTGTATGGTTATTACTTTTTCTTAATTTAAGAGATAAATTCCGCTACAATTGGGGAAGCATTGTTCACTTCCGTGACTGTTCGCTACTTCCCTTATCTATTTATAGCAATTAGGTTTACGACAGAGTGATCATTTGAAGATATTCATGCAACTTCGATCAAATAATTTCGACGATCATCAATGAAGGTCAGCTTTTTTATAAGTAATTATATACTAATAGATTAAGTCGACGTCCTTATATCTCTTTAGAACCTCATCTTTTAATCAATAACCATAAAATTAATTTTCTAAACATAAACGTACTATTATCAGTCCATATCATTATTTGACAGTTTCATTAAATAACTTATATTGTTTGTAGAACCTGTGGGGAGATCATGAAACGAGTTTTCAGAGTAATTCTAATACTATCATGTGTTTCAAAACTATCTGCTAGTGTTATCAACGTTCCTGATGACTTCGCATCAATTCAACCAGCTCTTGAAGCTGCAGAAGTGGGTGACTCAATACTTGTCGGACCCGGAACGTATTATGAGAATTTAGATTTTGTAATTAAGAATCTTTATGTCTCATCTACGGATGGTGCAGATGCCACAATCATTGAATCTGTAACTGGAAATACTCCAACCGTTCGTATTTATTATTCAGGTAATTGTACCTTTAATGGTTTTACAGTTACTGGTGCAAGTGGAGCTCCGGGTATTTTGGTATATTCTTCCAACACTACTGTTACAAATTGTGATATTTGGGGAAATCATGCAAGTTACAGGGGTGGAGGTATATTTATTGATGTCTATAGCTCCATCAATCTTACTGGTAACAAGATTCATCATAATATTTCTGATGATATTGGTGGAGGAATATCTGTATACTTTACAGATGAAACAATAATAAGTCAAAATGAAATATTTGAAAATGAAGCACCACGAGGAAGTGCAATTTATTCCGGTTTTGGAGGTAGAGATCATCTAATGGTATTTTCTCATAATCTTATATATCGGAATAAGAATCTGATCCCTTTAAATAGTTCAGTTTACCTTGATACTGATGATAATATTTGTTACAATAACACCGTGGCATTAAACGAAGGGGGATTTTTTGTAAGAAGAGACAACAATAATATTATACATTCAAATATTATTGCATTTAATGAAATTGGATACATCACAAGTTCCAACAGTAGTGTAGCGAGGTATAATTGTATTTATGGAAATGGCTTGGGTGACACATCAGCATATCTTTATGGAATTAACGAAGATCCATTATTTAAAGATACTTCAGTTAACGACTTCTCTGTAATTAGTCATTCTCTTTGTATCAACGCAGGTCATCCGGATTCAATCTATAATGATATTGACGGGACAACAAATGATATTGGTTTCATCCCGTATCTACAAACATTACCTGTTGGTTTGTCACCTAACATCAATGAAGATCGTCAAGATAGAATAGTTAATCATAATCCAACTTTTGAATGGATTCTTTATGACTCTACATCATCATCACAAACCGGTTTCGAACTACAGGTTGGAAGATTATATAATCCATTTGATAGTATCATTTGGGATTATTATGACTTCAATAATTCAGATTCAATGATAATTTATTCCGGTGGTTCTTTAATTGATGGCAAAAAGTATTATTTCAGATTGAGATTAACAAATATCAACGGTGCTGGAGACTGGACATATAGATCTTTTCAAATGAATCTATTACCACCCGTTCCGGATCCGTTATTACCTAATGAAAATATTAATGCGGGTATAAATGGAGTCCAACTAAGAGTTGATACTGTATTTAGTTTAGAACATGATACAATTACCTATGATTTTGAACTATATTCTGACAGCCTTTTGAATAACCTGTTTTTTTCACACTATAATAGTGAATTGCCCCAAAGTCAGATAATTAATGGTCTTAGTCCCAATTCAAAATATTGGTGGCGTTCAAGAACATTCGATAGTAGAGAATATTCAAACTGGTCTGATAGTGTCTCATTTAATACGAGAGAGAATTCAATTATCAATGTTCCTTCAGATTACAATACTATTCAGGAAGCTTTGAATATTGCTTCACAGGGTGATACGATACTTTTGGCTCCGGGTATATATGTTGGTGATGGAAATCGCAACTTACTACCGGGTGGAAAAGGAGTGGTGATAAAGGGCTCAGGTGGAGCTGAAAATACTATTATCGATTGTCAGGGTACAGAAGAAAATCCACAGCGAGCAATTAAAGTAGTTGTTCCGCTTGATACAATACTATCCTTAGATGGGATAACAATTCAATATGGTTTCTTTGAAGAAGGTGGTGGTGCTGTATATTGTAGTGATTCACCTCTATATATAAAAAATTGTATATTTCGTAAAAATACTGCGAGGTGGGGAGGAGCACTTCATTTAGTAAATTCAGAATCAGTAATTGAAAATTGTATATTCGATTCAAACTATACCTTTTATGATGGTGCTGCGATTTATGGATTAGGTAATGGCAGCTTAGTTTATAACTGTAAGTTCTATGGTCAGGACGGGCGAGATGGAACAGCAATATATAATATGGATAGATCAGTTATTAGGGGCTGTGTTTTTAAACAAAATAAGAGTTGGAAAAGTGCAGTTCTTTACTGTCACCCGTATACAGAAATAATTAGCTGTAAGTTCATTGAAAACCATCCTGGCCAAAGTGGAAGTTTATGTTATGAAGGTAATTTATATGATAGTTGTTTATTCGTGAATAATGATGGCAATGGATATTTAATTAGTTATGGATGGTGGGAAGAAGGAAATATTGAAAATTGCACATTCGCTTACAATAGAGATGTTATCAGTTTAACCGGATCTATGGCAAATATAAAGAATACCATATTTGCATTTAATCAAGGTAATGCGATTAAATGTAGTTCGTATCAAATTGACCCTATGGATCCAAGCTCGATTTTTCCTTCAGTTCTCCATTTATCTTATAGTGATTTATATTCGAATGGAACTGATTTTGAAGAATCATGTGTATCACCTTACTATAACTCTAATGGAAACATATCTTTTGATCCAATTTTTTGTGATACATCTTCAGAAACCTATGAACTGGATGGTAATTCTCCATGTCTTGATTCTGGTGAAGATGGCGTAAATATTGGAGGACTTGAATATGGCTGTGGTGCAACAGAGATTGATACACAAGCTTCCAATATTCCCGAAGACTTTTATTTATATCAAAATTACCCCAATCCATTTAATTTAACAACTAAGATCGATTATGTTCTACCACGAAAAAGTAATATTTTGATTAGGGTTTTTAATATTCTTGGTCAAGAAATCACTACCCTCATAGATACTAAACAACCAGTTGGATCTCATTCAGTTTTTTGGGGTGGCAATGATAAATGGGGGAATGAGGTGGGTTCGGGTGTTTATTTCTACACAATTGAAGCGGGTAGCTATTTTGAGTCTAAAAGGATGATTCTTCTTAAATAATCAAACTACAGTCCTAAGATAATGTACTATGGCCAGCAAGATTATAAGTAATTTATTTGCAACCCCTTAATGGCTAACCCTAACATTGCTTTAGAGCTTTTCAAAATCATTAGTCATACTTTAGATTCCACTATAATCCGACTAATCTGCAAATTTGACAAACTTATAATATTAAAGTATACTTAGACATATTTGGCGATGTTATGTTATTCACTTGTACAGGAAGTGTAATATATGAGTACTCTTTACATTTTTCTCATTAAGAAAATTGGCTTTGATACTATGGAAGTTGTAAAAGATCAAAGGGTGTAGAAAGTATATGAGTACATATTTATTGGAAAATTTAGGGTTCTAATAATGAAATCATTATTACTGTTCATTTTTATCGTTTTGATTTTATATAACCAATCCGATGCTCAATGGCAACAGACCTCGGGACCCCAGGGTGGTTATGTCAGGAGTATTATTTATGATGGTTCCAATATATATGCAGCAACGGGTGGAGGTGTTTTAGTCAGTAATAATAATGGAGAATCCTGGACATTCCGCAATAGTGGATTAACGAGCTGTGATGCAAAATCTTTAGCAAGTACAGGTGGTTATGTATTTGTTTCAACTGACGAGAATGTGTTCCGTACTAATAATGGTGGATTGAATTGGGAACCTGCCGGTGAAGAATTGGATGGAACCTATGTGAAGAGTCTTGTCGTCTTTGATGATACTCTTTTTGCAGGTACATATCTAAGGGGGATTTACCGATCAACAAATTCAGGAAACAACTGGACT
>JBDRQG010000384.1:0-6360 GCA_043826475.1 bacterium | reverse complement strand
TAATATCAGAAGAAAACTGATTGGATTTCAATATTATTACAAATCTAAGAAAATATTTAATCGTAACTCTAATATTACTGGATTTCAGGTTTTAATTGTCATACCTGGAAAGATAGAAGGTGATTTAAAACTATCTGGAAGAATAGCAAATATACATCAAGAACTATTAACTTCTAGAAAACTCTATACCTTAAAATCATTATTTTTACTTACTTCTCCAAAATCTATGAGTCTTCAACATCCTGAATCTGTATTATCTGATATTTGGATTTCTGTAAAATCACCGGAAAGCCTACTCAGTTTGATTGAGTAGGGTATAATCCCAGCCCCATAATTTCGGTAATCCTCGTTTTATGGCCATGCTGTCATGTAGGAGCAGAGTGAATTATTGGTGGTAATATCAATCTGGTTATGAAGGCATCCACCCATCATAAGCTTGAGCAGCACTGAATTGTGGGGTTGAGATTGTAAACTTAATAATAACATTAAAAAAAATATCAAAGCTTAACTTCAACATGTTTAATTTCCTGAAGATTACCTTTAACATTTCTAATAAAAGTAAATTCTTGATCAGTATTATTTATTGTTTCAGTTCCCTTAACACATAGATTATTTTTATCAACTATTGCTATATCTATTTTTTCAAACGGCATTATTTTACTACTATACCCTACAAATACTTTGAATAAGTTTTCATCTTCACTCGGAATACATATGAAACTAAATTCGGAATAGTCCTTATAGTCAAAATCATATCTTGGGAGTTCAGAGCAATCCAAATCATCTTCAGTAATAAGGTTTAACGCAACCATATTTTTAAAAAGAACTTCTGCAATTTCATCATAGTCATCATATGCATCTAAATCTTTCCACGGAATTTTAAGTTTTTCAAACCATGGAATAAGTGAAATCATGGAACCTCTGAAAATGTTGATTAATTCTGATATAGAAATTTTTAAATTTCCCTGTTCTAAGTTCATTAAAAATCTCCCCATATTCTCTTAATTAATTCTAATTGTTCGTTAGTAACGTAGGGCAGAACCATTATCCATTTATCGGTTCTACCACAATGCTCACTCGCCAAACTCACCATCCATATTTAAATCTTCTTTCACTCCCCAATCACTTTGATAATAACCATTTATCTTATAATCATGGATTGATGAATATTCCCATTCAAATGAACACTTTACATTTCCATGCTTAAATCGATTATCAGATGGAAATGATCCGGTAATAATACCCATGAAATTTTATTACCCTCAGAATAATACCTTTAGCAGTTTTGACATAATAAATGATAATAAATATTAACATTTAATTCAATGTAAAAGGCAGAACCGAAAAATGGATAATGGTTCTGCCCTACCAGAACTGCTATATTTCTTTCTAAAATATTAGGGAACCAAATCTCCTTATCCAAATAAAATAACTTATATGCTATAATTAGAATAGCGGTGTTTTGTTTTGCCTGAAATTGGATGTGGATTCTCAGAGATGAGTATTAGGAGTGGACACGAATTGCTTATATTCTACTCATTCCGTCAGGAAAGATTCCTGATGATGCAGTAAATATTGTTGAAACCATAGTTTCAACCTACAAAAAAGTGCCTATGACACCAAATAGAAGTGCCAAGGGCACCCTTGACATGATGGAGACGGTTGCGTATTTTCAAAGCTATCTGTTTATTGTTTAAGAAGATAAAAAAAAATTAAATATATCTGTTAATATAAATAAGGAGAGATATGCTCTATGGCTAATTTATCTTCCGAGACCATGATCGAAGCCCGATCTCTTTGTAAATATTTCGGGTCGTTTGTGGCGATCGAGGATATTTCTTTTTCCATCCCCAAAGGCCAGATTGTCGCTTTCCTTGGACCCAATGGCGCCGGTAAATCAACCACGATGCGGATTCTTACCGGATTTTTAGCCGCCAGCAAGGGGAGCGCTCAAATCGCGGGATTTAATATCAATAAAGATCGTCTCAAAATTGCCCGTCAATTGGGCTATCTTCCGGAGAACGGGCCATTGTATGACAACATGACGCCGCTTGAGATGCTCCGCTTCCTGGGTGAGGCTCGAGGTTTGACTGGAAAGAAATTGCAGGGACGGATTGAAAAGGTCAATGAAACCTGCGCCTTGCAATTGGTACTGGAAAAACAAATTGGGAAATTATCACGAGGCTATCGTCAGCGTGTCGGATTGGCGCAAGCGCTTTTGCATGACCCTGAAGTTTTGATAATGGATGAGCCGACTGCTGGATTGGACCCGAATCAGATCAAGGATTTCAGATCAAATATCAGACAGTTGGGTCAATCCAAAACGGTACTCCTTTCAACTCACATTTTGCAGGAAGTTGAAGCGGTTGCCCAGCGAGTCTTGCTGATCCATAACGGCCGGCTCTGTTTTGACGGCACTCCCGCAGAACTTCGCGGATCGGGAACTCTCGAACAGAGTTTCTATAACTTAACTGGCAACAATATCAATAAAAACGATGAGATCGCTGCAGAAGGGGGACAGTTATGAAAATTAATTGGCATGTAATAACTGTTATCGCCCGCCGTAATCTGTTGTCATATTTCAGCAGCCCGACCGGGTATGTATTTGTGACCCTCTTTATATTTTTAAGTGCGGCGGCGGCGTTCTGGCAGGCACAATTTTTTGCCAGCAATCTCGCCAATCTAAATCAGCTCAATTACTTTTTCCCGATATTACTTTTGTTTTTTGTCCCGGCTTTAACGATGGGAGTATGGGCTGAGGAACGCCAGCGGGGAACGGATGAAATTTTACTGACCCTGCCCGCCACCGATTTTGAAATTGTATTGGGAAAATATCTCGCTGTGTTGGGTATTTATTCCGCTTCACTGATATTATCATTAAGCCATGTAGTAGTCCTCTTCTGGCTGGGAAGTCCCGATTTGGGATTAATGTTTGCCAACTATCTCGGCTACTGGTTTATCGGAGCGGCGCTGTTATCGATTGGAATGTTAGCTTCACTATTGACGACCAACGTTACCGTGGCATTTGTTGTGGGAGCCTTGTTCTGTTCGTTTTTTGTTTTGGTCGATTCCGCTTCATGGGTGGTCAATAAATCGCTCCAGCAGTTTTTTTCACCGCTAAGCGTCGATACCTACTTTGGAGATTTCTCCCGCGGAGTGATAAGTTTTTCTGCGGTTCTCTATTTTATCTCCATTGTCAGTTTTAGTCTTTATGTTAATACTGTCCTGTTGGGTCGTCGCCACTGGCCGATCGAAGCAGGTGGTTATAAATTCTGGATACATCATCTTGTCAGAGGGGTAGCGCTGGTTATTGCCCTGATAGCTTTTAATTCCCTCTTTGGAACCGAAAGAGTTCGTATTGATGCCACCGCCGAACAGCTTTATTCTTTATCCGATGAGACTAAAGAGATGATTGGTGAGTTGTCCGATGACCGCCCGGTTTTTATACAGGCTTATATATCTCCGGAAGTTCCGAGAGCCTATACCGAGACCCGTGAAAATCTGGTCGGCAAGCTTAAGGAATTAGATGCCGTCGGAGGGGACAAAGTACAACTATTGTTGCACGATACCGAGCCGTTTACACAGGAAGCTCGTGATGCCCGCGAAAAATTCGGCATTGTCCCCCGAACAGCTATGACCACCGAAAGCGCCACCACCGGAACAGCTGATATATTTCTTGGGGTTGCTTTTACCTGTGGTGCCGGAGAAGAAGTAATTCCGTTTATGGACAAAGGGCTTCCGGTTGAATACGAACTTATGCGTTCGTTAAGAGTGGCGGCTAAAACAGCTCGCAAAAATATCGGTGTTCTCGCTACCGAAGCAAAAGTTTTCGGCGGCTTTGAGTTCACTACCATGCAGAGTAATCCACCCTGGCCGATTGTCAGTGAACTGCAGAAACAATATGAAGTGACCCAGGTCAATCCGGGTGAACCGATTCCGGAAGGTATTGATGGTTTATTAGTCGTCCTGCCTTCCTCGTTACCACAACCGGCCATGGATCAACTTCAGCAATATATGTTGGCGGGACACCCGACCCTGCTGCTGGTCGATCCTTTGCCACTATTTGACATCAATCTTTCACCTATAATTCCAGCCGGATCAAATCAGAATCCCTTTATGAATCAGAACCAGCCCCAGCCGGAACCCAAAGGAAATATCCAGCAGCTGATGAACAGCATCGGAGTTAATTGGGACCCGGGGATGATAGCCTGGGATACCTACAACCCGCATCCGAATTTGATGCAGATTCAACCGGAAATTATTTTTGTCGGACAAGGGAACGAAACCACTGAAGCCTTTAATAAATTCAGCCCAGCCAGCGCTAACCTGCAGGAATTGGTAATGCTCTATGCGGGCTATATGTTTAAAGCTGTAGATAGCCCCTTCGAGTTCCAACCTCTCCTTCGTTCGGGACGTCTCTCCGGACTTCTTCCGTTTCAGGGATTGGTGCAGAGAGGCTTTTTCGGGATGCAGTTGAATCGCAATCCCCGAAGGACACCCACCAACGAGACCTATATTTTAGCGGCGCAGGTGATGGGAACGGGAAATGCGAATACCGGTGGAACCGTGGAAACAGGAGCACCAGCCAACAAAGTTGATGCAATCGTGATTGCCGATATAGATTTTATTTCATCCCAGTTTTTCCAGATCCGCCAGCAAGGGTTTGAAGATCTTAATTTTGACAACATTCCCTTTTTCCTGAACTGTATGGATGTGCTGGTCGGAGATAGTACCTTTATCAACTTAAGAAAGAAACGGGTTAAGCATCGGACGCTGGAAACTGTCGAAGCCCAGACTCAGGAATTTATCGAACGCCGTCTGCAGCAGGAACAGGATGCGGAAAAAGAGGCTCAGGATGCTTTGACACAAGCTCAACAGAATCTGAACCAGAAAGTTGACGAAGTCCGGACGCGCACCGATCTCGATGACCAAACCAAGCAGATAATGGCGCAGAATCTTCAGGAAGTGGAAAACCGTCGTTTCGAAGTTCTCAAAGCTGATATTGAGGCGCGCAAAGAGGCTCAAATATCCTATGGCAAAGAAGAGATGGAATCGGAAATCAGAGCGATCCAGACCCGGATAAGATCTCTGGCGGTGACCTTGCCGCCGATTCCGGTCTTTGTGATGGGAGTATGGATTTTCCTTAGAAGACGCCGGCGTGAAAAAGACGGGGCCGCTGCGGCCCGGAGGTTGAGGAGCTAAACCATGAATGAAAATAAAAAAACAATCATATTTGCGGGAGTCGCTATTGGTCTGGCGCTGTTAGCCTTTATCTTTTCACCAAAAAAAATTACTCCCGATGCCTTTCTTGATCAGGGGGAAGCTTTCTTCCCGAACTTTACCGATCCCAACACGGCTACTACGCTGGAAGTGATCGAGTATGATGAAAACAGCGGAAGTCCCTATGCCTTTAAGGTCACCTTTGCCAATGGCAAGTGGACAATCCCCTCGCATCATGATTACCCGGCCGACGGCAAGGATCGTCTGGCTAAAACCGCTGCCGGAGTAATCGATCTTAAAAAAGACGATTACCGGACAAATAATGTTTCCGAATACGAAGCATTAGGCGTTCTTGATCCGATGGAGGAAGGGGCCAGTCTCGAAGGACGTGGCAAACGGGTGACTATCAAAGGGGAAGGTGGCATTACTCTGGCCGATATTATTATCGGGAAAGAAGTCGAGGGTCGCCCCAATATGCGTTATGTCCGCCTGCCCGATGAAAAACGGGTCTATGCGGTGCGAATAGATATTGATATTTCCACAAAGTTCGAAGACTGGATTAAAGCCGATCTTCTTGAAGTTGCTAACGCTGATATAGATAAAGTTGTCATAAATGATTACTCGATCAATGAACGCATCCGTTCGGTTGACCGCAGGGACAATATTCAACTTACATTGAAGGACAGCGTTTGGACTGCAAAAGGAATGAACAGCAACCAACAGATTGACACGACTGTTATAGGTGAACTTCTCTCCACTCTTGATGAATTGACTATAGTGGGCGTCCGCCCCAAACCGGAAGGACTTTCTGCAACTCTTAAACAGGATAAAAACAAGAGTGAGGTTTCTCAGGCTGACAGAAGATCCCTTCAGGGTAAAGGCTTCTTTTTCACTGGCGACGGGCAGTTGATGTCCAACGAAGGAGAGCTTCAGGTTTTAACGAAGACGGGAGTTTTTTATACTCTCCGCTTTGGAGAAGTTGTTTATGGATCAGGATTAGCGGTCACAGCCGGAACCGAAGAGAGCAAAAATGAAGGCTCGGCTCAAAACAGATATTTGTTTGTCACGACCGAATTTAATCAATCACAATTTCCGGAACCGACTAAACCGGGCAATACGGAATTTTTGAAAAAGGCCGAT
>JBDRQG010000383.1:0-10464 GCA_043826475.1 bacterium | reverse complement strand
TGCCAATTAGATCACTGTAATGACAAGTCATATCGGTGGCAAGCTTATACGTCACATCGTATCGCTTCATGTAATCATCAACCGCCAATGATCCAGAGAGAAATTTTACTAGAACATGATTTCTCATCATTTCCGTATCAGTGATTTTAATCAAACCGACCTCGGCTGTGCCGTTGCAATGGGTTCCACCGCAGGCTGAATATTCAAATTCCCCAATTTTTATAATACGAATTGTCCCTTTACGCTCCGGTATTTTACGCATTGGATATTTATTTAGTTCACCTGAGTCAATAAATAATATTTCAATATCAAGATTTGAAGAGACCATATCATTGGCGAGCATTTCCGATTCTTTCAACTGCTCTTGTTTGATTTTATCGATATTTAATTCGATAGCCCCATATTGTTCACCCAGATGAACGGAGACTGTAACAAAATTAAAAAGCCTGAAAAATACCTGGCTGAGAATATGCTGAGCGGTGTGGTTCTGGCGATTAATCTGGCGGCGTTGTTTATCAATTTTGCCACGAACTGCACCACCGGTTTTTCCAACTTCTTTATCGGTTAGGTGCAAAATGTGATCATTGTTCTCGATTACTTCAATAACTGAAATATCATTTAATTTCCCGGTATCATAAAGCTGTCCGCCTGAAGTAGGATAAAAAGCGGTCTTATCTAAGACAGTATAATAGTTGTCACCTTTTTTGCCTGTTTCTACTATATTAGCCTCAAACTCCAAAATGTTCGGATCTTTATAATATATTCGCTCAGTCATATCAGTGCTTTATATCCAAAATCATCATAATCTTATAACTTCTACAAATTTTTATGCAGACAGACTAATTATGCTACAAAATTTGTTAAAGTCCCCACATTAGCAACTTTAACTTCTATTTTATCGCCGGTATTCATCGGTGAAATCCCCGATGGTGTTCCGGTTGAGATAAGGTCGCCTGGATTCAGGGTCATGATCGATGAAACATAACTGATCAAAAACGGAATATCGAATATCATCTGGGCCGTAGTGCCGGACTGCATTACTTTATCGTTGAGAATTCCTTCCACCTGTAAATCAGTGTAATCAACATCGGTAATTATCCATGGGCCAACCGGACAAAAAGTATCAAAGCCTTTAGCTCTGGTCCACTGGCCGTCTTTTTTCTGAAGATCACGGGCGGTAACATCATTGACACAGGTTAAGCCCAAAATATACTCATCAGCTTTTTCTCTAATCACATCACGGGCAGTTTTGCCAATAACAACCCCCAGTTCGGCTTCATAATCAACCCGTTCCGAAACAGCCGGCAAAACAATTAAATCTTCCGGGCCAATTATCGATGAAGGGGGTTTCATGAATATTAATGGATTTTCCGGGGCTTCGTCGGCGGAATATGATGCTTTCACGTGAGCATGATAATTCAGGCCGATGCAAATTATTTTCGACGGTTCAACCGGAGCTAACAGTTGGCAGTCTTCATCTAAATCGACAGTCTTAATAATCTCAGGTTTTTCCAGCCAGGGGCTGTTTTTAATTATATTAATTTTAGTATCTTCAAGAATGCCATATTGAACCTTTGACTCCTGATCTTTCTTAAAACAGATAAATTTTACAGGCACGATCTTTTCCTCTAGTTACGGATTATTATATTTTAGAGAATAAATGAAAGGATTTGTATCCGGTCAACTACTATCAAACTTCTTTGAGTTTCCAGCTCCCTTTTTTAAACCAAAAAGCCAGAATGATAGCTCTGACAGTAGTGGTAATCGTCAGTGTCCACCACACGCCATTTATTCCGAGACCCAGAGTAAAACAGAGATAATATGCCAGGGGAATACGGGCTAAAGCCCCCGGAATTGAAATTAACATGGGAGGCATAGTATCTCCGGCGCCGCTGAATGCCCCTTCCAGAACAATCTCTGTTGCCATAGTTATCTGTGACAAACCCAGAATTATCAGGTAATCTATAGCGATTGATAATACTTTCGGATCATCGGTAAAAATGGTGGCTATGTATTTGGGGAAAACAATAAAGCAGACAGACATGAGGAAAGTCAGGCTTATCGCTACCCCGGCTGCTCCCCAGGCGCATTTGGCTGCCCGATCTGGTTTTTTAGCCCCAAGATTCTGGCCTACCATAGTTGAAGCTGCAATTGAAAAACCAAAACAGGTCATATAGCAAAAAGATTCCATCCTGTTGCCTATCCCCATTGCTGCGGCAGCTTCTTCTCCAAATTCATGGACTATCCTGATTAAAAACCAGTATACAATTACAAAGACCAGTTGCTGGCTGGAGATAGGCAGACCAATCCGCATAATTTTGATAATATCTTTGATAATCGGAGGGGTCCTAAAAAGCTTTTCGACTTTATAACCCAGCTTCCCCTTCTGCATTTTTATCATTACCCAGATAACCCCAATTAATACCGAAATGCCGGTAGCTATCGCTGCCCCGGGAACGCCAAACGAAGGAATTGGCCCCCATCCAAACATTAAAAGGGGATCAAGAGCCATATTGATAACTACGGTTGTTACTCCGATTATCGTTGGAGTTTTAGTGTCACCGGAAGCTCTGAAAGCAGCGTAAATAGTATCAATTATAAAAAAGAGGACTGATATCGTGAAATAAACCCTTAGAAATGGAATGGCATGAAACATGGTAGTTTCGCTTGTCCCCATAAATCTGAGCATTGTTGGTGTTATGATAAATCCAGCGATTGAAAAGACCAGCCCGACAACAACAGATAATGATAGTCCCTGTCTGATGAAGTGGGCTGCTTTATCAGGCTCATCAGCGCCGATATATCTTGATACCAGAGCTGTCACTCCGACTGTAATTATTGAAATAAATCCAAATACTGTCCAGATAACGACCATTGAGGTCATCACCGCATCCTGAGCCGTCGGGCCTAACTTCCCAACCCAGAAATAATCGGTGGTAATCAGGGCAAATTCCATAAACATAGCCAGAACAACCGGAATCGAAAGAGAGAAGATTGTTTTTATGATCGGGCCGTTGGTAATATTGTCAGTCTTATTCATAGTCAAGTTTATCAATTTATTAAAATATTGAAGACTAAATTATATTGGTAGTATAAGGAATACAAGTTGTTTTAAATCATATTTTTAAACAAGCTTGCTTTTTAGCCGTCTGGTTATAAATTGGGAGATGTTTATATGCAGTTATATTTCAATTTGGGGAGAGTTATGAGTTATAGAAGATTAAGTATTTTTACCATAGCACTGTTGTCTTTGCTGCTTTGTTCCACAGTCTATGCTGCCCGTGAGAAAAAGATCAAACCACCCTCAAAAAATATTCAGATGAAGCATACTAATTTTACAATAGCCCCATATCTAACTGGAGGATGGATTATTGGTGATGGAGCTGATTATATTCAATCCAATAATAAAGCAATTTATGGTTTGGGATCTACATTTATGTATAATTGGAAACCCAAATTAAAGGTTTTTGGTAATCTGGAAGTTGTATATGGAAATGTCAGTGACACAAATATTACAAAATACAGAGTACTATCATATTCCGGAGGTTTGCTTTATTCAGTATCTCCTAAGAACAGATCTTCGTTGTATTTTAAAGGAGAATTTGGAAACTCAAAAGTTAGAGCTACCGTAGCAAAAATTGATTACGGAACTCATTCGTTTATTAAAATTGGACTGGGCAACAGAATCTTCAGTACTCCAACTATAGCAACCTGGATAGAACTTTATTATAAAAGAATTTTTAATAGCGATGAATATCTGGAATATTATTATGTCGATAAAGAGATTGACGCCGAATATATAGGCCTTATCTTCTCAGTCTCATTTGGATTATAAAACACGCGGTTATAAAATGCCGAGTTGTTCTATCAGGTAATCGGGATTAAAATCTTCATCCGTTCCCCGCTTTAACATCTCCCGCCAAGAGTATCGTGATCCAAACCTAAAATAATTGTGAGTCAGAAAAGAACCAGCCAGAGTGTTGCCGGAATAATAGCCGTACAGCCTTTTAATAGAATTAAGCGACTGGGCTGTTATAATATCCGCAAAGAGATAGTTCTGCATATAAACGGGATGAGTGGTATAATAAATCAGACCAGCCCAGGGTTTGAGATCATCATGCCGGGGAAGAAACATATATTTTTCAAACAATTCCCAGTATAATTTATTCAAGTCCTGATTTGGATTCTGATAGGCTTCATATTCAAACATCAAGCGGCACAATGTAGTTCGGAGATAAATCAGACCCTCTTCCATTTTTGCTCTGCTGTATTCATCGACTATGTCAGCAGGAATATTTGCTTCGTTCTGAAGCCAATCCTTTTCATCACACTGTGCTGCTATTAATTGTGCCATTCCTTCTCCCCAGGCCGAGGCGATTGAATTCGTATATAAAGCTCTTTCCTGTAAAATCTGAGTTGCATGCAAAGCATGACCCACTTCATGCATCAGCACTCTCGTGCTGTATAAGCCATTGGCTAGATTAGCCAGCACCCGGACATCATAGGGGGCTTTGATAGGAAAAGCATATGCAAACTGTGATTTCCCCTCTCTTGCTTCCAGATCAAAGTAGATCGGAAGTTGATCTAAATTATACCCTAATTTCTCAAGAGATGATTTCACCAAACCAAGTTGAACATCAACCGGAAAGTAACTGTCTATTTCCCTGTTGATATCTTTATATGCATAAGCAATATCCCAGATCTCAACATCATCATATCTCAATTGAGATCTTATATCCTGTAAAATTGACTGGTAAGGTTCACGGCTGAGAGAATCCAGGCGATCCAATAATTTCAAATATGTTGGCTGATCAACTTCCATTTGTGAAAATACCAACGCAAAATAGTTATTATAACCCAAAGTACGGGCTTGTTGATTACGCAGGCGGAATAACTGCTCCAGACCATCAGCCAATTCATTCCCAATTTGTGTCCAGGCTCTATAAGACTGTTCGCGCACCAGGCGGTTGTCACTGTATCGATATAAATCATATAATGATGATTGTGTAGTCTTCTCGCCGTTGTAATCGGGGCGATAAGTAATATCAAATTTGTTCAGTGAATCTCTTAAGGCCGAAATATTATTATCTGTTTCAACCTGTCCTGTCAGAACCAAGGAATAGATCAGATTATAACGCCTAAGGTTATCTTCGTCGTTAAAAATTTTTTTCCCAAGATTTAGATTGTGAAGAAGTTCTTTATCTGTAATTGTATAATTATATAATCCGGTGTAAAACTCCAGCGAATCGGAATACCCTCTGGTATATAGATCCCATTGTTCCTGCGAGATGCGATAATCGAGCCATTCAAATTTATGTTCCAATGAGTCAAGTTCGGCAGTTACCTCTTCTTTGGTAACAGTCGTTTCCTGGCATGAATTTAAGATTAGAGCCACAACAAATATAACTGGCAAAAAGAATCGCATGTTAATCCTCAGTTTTTAGATCGGCAAAATACGAAAGAGCCATAGCGTAGCCATATAAGCCGAATCCGACAAGATGCCCGGCAGCAATCGGGGCAATTACAGATTTATGCCTGAATTCTTCACGGGCATAAACATTTGAAATGTGAACTTCGACTGTCTCGATGCCAACTCCGGAGATGGCATCACGCAAAGCATAACTGTAATGGGTAAAGGCGCCTGGATTTATTATCAAACCATCGGCCTCAAAACCGTTTTTATGAATAAAATCTATCAGCTCGCTTTCGGAATTGGATTGGAAAAACTCCACTTCAATTTTTAACTGATGGGCAATTTTGGTTAATTCATTATTAAGTTCATCAAGAGTTTTTGTGCCGTAAACTTCAGGTTCTCTTTTACCCAGCAGATTAAGATTAGGGCCGTTGACTATCAGTATCCTTGGCATTGTTTATCTCCGCAATTCGTATTCTTTTAAAGCCGCACTAAAAGATGGCCTTATCAGATTATTATTCACATCACTTATTATCGGCCTTCCCGGTTTATCCAATAACACAAATAAAAGTTTATTTCCTTTTCTTTTTTTGTCGACTCCCATATGGGCGATCACATCGCTAATATCAATACTGCAAAATGGTATCAATCCAAGAAACTGCTTTATTGTATTTTTATAATCGGCAAGCGATGCGATTCTTTTCTTATTGGTTCTTTCACTCAGTTCAATTGCTGCAAGCAGTCCAATGATAACCGCCTCACCATGCTGAAGTTTCCCGTAACCAAGAGATTTTTCGATGGCATGGCCGAAAGTATGTCCCAGATTGAGTACCATGCGAAGATTTCCTTCCCGTTCATCGCGGGAAACGATATCAGCTTTGTATTTTGCGGACATATAAACCAGTTCATTAAGATATTTTGGGTCGTAAAGATTCCCAGCTTCATGATATCGATCCAATAAGTTATTCATTGCTTTGCCAATTAAACCGGCATATTTTAACACTTCTCCCAGTCCGGCAACAATTAATCGGGATGATAGGGTATTTATAAATATTGTATCGCATATCACAAACGATGGCTGCCAAAAGGCGCCTATAAGATTTTTGCCGTATTTATGATTAATACCGGTTTTGCCCCCGATAGAGGCATCAACCATGCCCAGGAGAGTCGTCGAAAGAACTCCCCATTTAATCCCTCTTAGAATGGTGGCTGCTACATATCCGGTAAAATCACTTGTTACTCCACCTCCACAGGCTAAGAGGAAATCATCACGAGCAATCTTGTTATCTAACAGATATGAATATACCCGGTTTAATTGCGATGTCGACTTGGTCTGTTCGCCGGAGGGAAGAACCAATTCGTTATATTTTCTTCCTGAACGTTTTATTACTTTTGCGATTTGTTGGCCATATAAGGCAAGAACCTTCGCATCATAAACAACAAAAATACGACCATGTTTGTTTACCTGTTTTCCGGCTTGTATCAGGAGTTCCTCTTCCCATTGTCCGGTTCCGCAGGAGACAGTATAATTTCTATTTTTTAATTTAACCGAGATTCTTTTCATTATAACTTTTAATCTCTTGTAAAATTGTAGCAATTATTTTACTGGTATTTTTCTCTAAGGCAGATATGGTCATATGTGCTTTATTATAATTCGGCTCTCTGGTGGAGAGTAATTGCTTTATTTTTTCATATCTATTGGTATAACTAATTGATTGCAGTAACGGACGATCATCGGATATGGCCAGCCTTTTTATAATAACATCAGCTGAACATTTAAGATAAATCACCAATCCATTTTTTAAGAATAATTCTCTGTTATGATCACTCTCGAAAGCTCCCCCGCCAAGAGCGACAACCTTTTTTATAGTTATATTTTTAATAATTTCTTCAATAATGGCTGCTTCGAGTCTCCGGAATTTTAGTTCCCCTCCCTTTACAAAAATGTCGGTAATCCCCATTCCTGCTTTTTCTTCAATCATTGAATCAGTATCGTAGAAGTCATAATTCAGTTCTTTGGCTAATAAAGGACCGATTGTTGATTTGCCAGATCCGGAGAAGCCAATCAGAAATATATTATCAGGATAATTCATAAAGTAATTCCTTCAGTAATATCGAATGCTCTAAATTAAAAAGAATTTTCCAATTTATCAAACACTTCTTTAAAAGAAATTTTGCGTCCGGTCCAGATTTTATAAGATTCAATTGCCTGAGCAACAAGCATAGGGACGCCGTTAATTACCGATAATCCAGCTTTTTCTGCTTCTATTAGAGCGCAATTATCAGAATTGTAGTTAAGATCGTAATATACACATTCGGGTAAAATTTTAATATCATCCCTCAGTAATGATTTGTTTTTATAATTAGGACCGCCAATCGGAGTAGTATTAACAATCAGTGAATATTTACCACTAAGGTTATTATAATTTTCATAACTGGAGATAGTAATATTAATATCCGGGTCCATCTTTTCTATATCACTTTTAAAAATTAATAATTTATCAAGATCGCGGCCAACAACGGTTATTTCTTTTACATAAAATAAATTTACCAGTGAAAATATTACTGCTTTAGCGCTCCCGCCATGGCCAAAGATTAGGACTTGTCCTTTACTGATCAAATCAAGACTTTTTGCTAATGGCTGAGCAAAACCAATAAAATCTGTATTGTAACCGATCAGTTTTCCATTTTCAATCAAGACAGAATTAACCGCCCCGATCTTTGCCGCCGTTGGATCAATTTTACTCAGAAAATTAATTACCATTTGCTTATAGGGAACAGTGACAGAGAAGGCATCATAATCAGATACCATCATCATTTTCAGGGAAGACTTAGCTCTATCTTCTTTCATGTCGATTAAATCAAATTCACCGGCAACACCATCAAGTTGAAAAATCGTTTGAAAAATAGCAGGAGACTTGGAATAAGCTATGTCCTCCCCCAAAAGACCAAATTTTAATATCTCACTCATTGAGTTATTTTGTCCAGTAAGTCATAAAATTCCGGGCAGGATATATCTACACAGGTTTCATCATCAATAGTCGAGGGACCGATTAAAAACAATGATGCAATAGAAAATGCCATCGCAATACGATGATCCCCGTATGAAACAAAATCGGCTCCGGATAAATCCTGTCCCCCTTCGATAGCAAGGCCGTCTTCCAGAAGCCCGCATTTAATCCCCATCCTTTTCAGATTTTCGGCTGTAGCGGCCAGACGGTCGGACTCTTTTACTTTTAATTCGGCGGCATCCCGAATGATAGTAGTTCCCGGGGTGAAAGCGGCTATTACCGAAACAATTGGAATTTCATCTATTAGGCCAACAGTTGTCTCTCCGCTTATCTTTCTTGGCTTTAATAATCCACCGGTTACGGTCACATCCCCTCTTGATTCGCCTGATACCGTCTGGCGGTTTTCGATATTTATTTCTGATCCAATAGCTTTTAAGTAATCCAAAAATGCTGTGCGGGTTTTATTTAAGCCAAGATTATTTATAGTTATTGATTTTCCCGAAATAGCGGCTGCCGCCATAAAAAATGACGCGGTGGAAATGTCACCCGGAATATCAATTTCACCACCATTAAGTTTTGCTCTTGACGATAATACTATTTCTTTTTTAAACGGTTCCGGCATATGCATAATGCGTTTGCGGGGGTCATTAGGATCATCGATCAGGACAGCTTTTACTAACCGTACATTAATCTCTCCCCCCAACTCCTCAATCATCAATTCGGTATGATCTCTCGTAATGGCATCTTCCCTGATTGTAACTGAACAGCCCGAGGCTAAACCGGCTAACAGTATTGATGATTTTACCTGGGCTGATGCTACCGGCATTCTGTATTCAAACGGCAGAAGCTTGTTTCCTCTAATTCTCATAGGGAGGTGGCCTTCCTCAGAGAATAATTCAGCACCCATTTCTGTCAAAGGGTCTATAACCCTTTTCATTGGCCGGGATTGCAAAGATTGATCCCCGGTCAATGTAACTTCAATCGGTAACCCGGCAATGATGCCGGATAATAGACGAGTAGTAGTTCCTGAGTTGCCGCAATCGATAATTAATCCAGAATCAGCCTTTATTTCCTCAGGGGGAGTCAGCACTACCTTGTGATTTTCCAGTTTTTCTAATTTAACACCCAACGCCTGAACTGCGTTCAGACTGCTCTGGCAATCCTGACCGGAAGGGTAGTTAATAACTGTAATTGGTTCTTTAGCTAATAAAGACAGCAATGCCGCCCTATGCCCAATTGATTTATCACCGGGGACGGTTATTAAACCCCCTATATGTTTTACGGGTAGTAATTTTTTCATCAGCAGTTCTTATCGAGCACTTTCGAGAGGATACGCATTTCTCTTACAAGTCTTTCAAACATATCAGGGGTAATTGACTGCGGCCCGTCAGAAAGGGCATTAGCTGGATCATGATGAACTTCGATAATAAGACCATCCGCTCCTACGGCAATAGCCGCCCGTGACAGCGGAATCACCTTATCTTTTCTCCCGGTACCATGACTGGGATCGACAATTATAGGCAAATGGCTGGTTCGCTTTACAAATGGGACAGCCGATAGATCAAGAGTATTGCGGGTATGATTGGCAAAAGTTCGAACCCCTCTTTCACACAGGATTACATTTTTATTTCCTTCGGACATAACATATTCAGCCGCCATCAGAAGCTCTTCGACAGTTGCTGACATCCCCCTTTTCAACAAAACCGGCTTATTTAACCGTCCTGCTTTTATCAGTAGTGAATAATTCTGCATATTACGAGCGCCAATCTGAACTATATCTGTATAATAGGCTACCATATCAATCGTGTCAGTATCGATAGCTTCAGTAACAATTTTAAGTCCGAATTTTTCACGCGCCTCAGCCAGGATTTTCAAACCTTCCTCTTTTAAGCCCTGAAAGCTATATGGCGATGTCCTCGGTTTATAAGCTCCTCCGCGTAGTATTTTGGCACCACTATTAGCCACTGACTCGGCTATAGTAAACAATTGGTCTCGGCTTTCAACCGAACAGGGGCCAGCTATAATTACAAAATCATCTCC
>JBDRQG010000382.1:0-3080 GCA_043826475.1 bacterium | reverse complement strand
AAATATGACCTAAAATTCTCTTTGATATCGAACAAAATTTGTCGGGCTTCGCTGTAATCCTTCATCTCCATCCGAACCATTGCTTTTTTAAAAAAAACTACCGGAATAAAAAGGGTATCCTCGGATGTTTTACCCTCAAGGCTAACAGAAATCTCATCGAACATCCCCAATGAACGATTGAACTGTTTCAACCTTGTTCCGTATATTTCGGCTATTTTCATTCGGATCGAGGTATAGGTTGCTGCTGTTGAATCAAGCATAAAGGTTAATTGTTCTATTTCTTTTTCCCAGTCACTTGTATGACCATAAAGCCGAGCCAGATTTGCTCTGGAGGCTGTGCCTACTTTAGTGTCAGCATAAGCTTTTACCAAACCGGAATAATAAGAAACAGCCCGATTGTATTCCGCCTCAGCTCGTTCTTTATTACCGGACATATTCTCGATTTTATAAATTTGAAGGGGAAGGTTAAAAAGGGATAATATCACCTCTCCCTGCTCATCGACAGGAGGATAAAACTGCTCCAAAATTCCATTATAAATTACCAGAGCAGAATCCCAACTTCCGGAAGCCTGATAGGATTTTCCAAGATTTAACCTGGTGGCTAACAATTGCATATTGGGCAGCTTTACTTCATCAAGAAGCCGGACCAAATATTCCTTTGATTGTCGGTATTTACGAAGTGAATATAATAAATTCGCCAGCCGGTTTGTTGATTGAAAGGCTATATGCTGCAATTCGTTGTATTCAGCCTGGTACTTTTTGGCATCTACAGATTTCAATGAGGCCAGGGTAAAATCAATCACATCCATATATAACTGTTGGATTTGTCCCAGTTCAGCATCGGTTATAAGCTCCGGTCTGATACTGGCTTTTTTAAGTACATTTTCTGCCTGATGAAATTTCTGCTCCGCCTCATAACGCATCTTCAAAGCCGGATTATCGGAACACCCATTCATCATAATAGCCAAAAGTACTATGAATACGGCAATATTTAAATTTTTACTCATATCACTATCTATCGGTTGTTTAATGTTTTAGTTACATGAACTTAGGCCGAATATAAGGATTCTGTCTCTGGATTCAAGTCTTTATTTCAAACCTGATTTTTAAAACATTGCTGAAACTAATTAAAAATGCCATTTATTCAATGATTATCGGTCTATTTTTTAAATATTTTATGACTCATTATTTATTAGAAATTGGCTCATTGGGGACATCAAAGAGAGTCGGTTGGTAACCGGCCCATTTTTGGGGGTCAATTTTATAGTGATAGGTGTGGATACATTCCCCGTTTTTACAAGTCGGAGGTCTTTTTGCCGTCAGGTAGTCAAAAGTACAGCCACAAACTACACAGGTAGCTTTTTTCCAGTTATAATCGGGCAATGAGAGTCTGTTTTTCATTTTGTCATATATATTTTTTTTAATGTAAAAAGAAAGTAAAAAAATAAAATCATCTCTGTTCCGTCATAAACCGATAGCCGACCCCTCTGATTGTCTCCAAATAAACCGGATTTGCCGGATCCTCTTCAAAAATCTTGCGAAGCTTCAGGATAAAATTATCAATCGTCCGGCTGGTCGGATAAACATGATACCCCCAAACAGCATCCAAAAGCTGATCCCGGCTGACGACCTCGCCCGTTCTCTCAATCAGATATTTCATAACCATACATTCCTTGCGGGTAAGGTCTGCATCTCCTCCGGGACCGGAGGCATGGAAGGTCTTAAAATTTATCGAGCACCTGTCAAATTCAAATTTTTCCTCAACTTCATCGGTTGTCCCCAGCCATGCCTGTCGTCGGAATATTCCCTGAATCCGGGCAAGCAGTTCGTTTACGTCAAAAGGCTTAGTGATATAATCATCCCCGCCGGCCAGAAGACCCTCGATTTTTTCATCGGTCTCACTGCGGGCGCTGATAAAAAGAATCGGGATTTTTGAACCGGAGGCTCTGATCTTCCTGCACAACGTTAATCCATCCACTCCGGGCAGCATTATATCCATCAGTATCAGATCAAAATTCCCCCGCTCGAATTCCTTGATGACATTACTCCCGTCATTGATATGAACCGCCTGATAACCCTCAGCATCAAGATTCATCAACAGCCCATCAGCGAGATTGGGATCATCCTCAACCAGCAGTATTGTCTTCATCCTAAAGATTCTTCCTTAACTTAATCGTAAACCGGCTCCCCTTGCCATACCCTGCTGAATAAACATCAATTTCCCCACCGTGAGCCTTTATAATTTCCCGACACAAATACAACCCAAGTCCAGAACCTGCCTTCTGGCGATTCATCTCCGAACCGACCCGGTAAAATCGTTCGAATATTTTATTCTGCTCCTGTTTATCCAGCCCGACCCCGTTATCGGTTATGACCAGATTAATTTTTTCCCCTTCATCATTAAGAGCAATATCAACCACCGGATTTTTATTATTATATTTAATGGCATTATCTATCACCGCTTCAATTGCCCCCCGCAGCGCCTGTTGATCTCCAACCAGTATAACCGGCTTTTTGTATTCAAAATTAATTTGCACATTTTGTGTGTCATGAGCCTTTTTGATATTGGCTATCCTGTCATTGATCAGTGCCACCAGATCAAAATTGTCATCATTGAGTTTGAATTGTCCCCGTTCGAACCGCCCCGCTTCGAGAATATTCTCCACCAATTTTTCAAGCCGATTTAAATCAGCCTTCATACGGGGTATTATCTGCACTTTTTTATCTTCGGAAATTTTGGTCGAGGCCAGACTATTAATATAAATCATAATCGAGGCAATCGGGGTTTTGAGTTCATGCGTCACGGCCAGAAGAAAATTCTGCTGTTGATAACCCAGTTCTTCGGTTCGCTTTAAGGCTCGATAAATCAACCAGGCGCCGGCTAAAACGAGTATCAGAAAAAATACTCCTTCACTGCCGATCATTATCTGGCGGATAATTTCCTGCTGATGCAGTTTCTCAATATAATCTTCATCCGCCCCGAAGAGTTGAGCCAGCTCAACTTTTTCGTCTACCAGCCGAGCCATAAAGACAATCCACCAGACCGACTGGGAGAGAACAACAATCGCCAGCCCGATAAA
>JBDRQG010000381.1:0-5065 GCA_043826475.1 bacterium | reverse complement strand
GGCTTTTGGTGGGTAGCAATCTTTTTACTTTTGAATTCAATTTTTGGAGCAATTTTTCAGCCGGTTGCCAATGCCATGGTTTCAGATATCTTACCTGAAAAAAAACGCCTTGACGGTTATGCCATAACAAGATCAGCTGGTAATTTAGGCTGGGCGCTTGGTCCGGCAATCGGGGGATTTCTGGCTACCTCTTCTTATGCCTTGTTATTTTTAATCTCAGCGGTTCTTACAACAGTTTCCGGACTTATCGTATGGTTATATCTTAATGCACCTAAAACTATTAAAGCATCAGATCAATTTAAAATGAAAGATTTAATTGCTGTCAAAAAAGATTCCAATTTGGCCATTCATGTTTCTCTGCAGTTAATATTATATCTGGTGGTTTCACAATTGATTGTCCCATTCTCAGTTTATTCAGTCAACATAGTGGGTTTGTCTGAGGCGGAACTTGGCTATCTTTTTTCACTAAACGGATTATTTGTTGTTTTATTGCAACTTCCGGTAACACATTTTCTCTCCAGGTTCAGGTTAACCTCTCAAATCAGTGCCGGGTCATTTTTATATTTAATTGGCTATGGTATAATGGGAATTTTTATCGGTTTTGAATATTTTATGATCGCCATTATTATTGTTACGTTCGGTGAAGTCTTTATATCCCCACCATCTCTGACGCTAACATCAAGACTGGCTCCAGAAGGAAGAATAGGACGCTATATGGGAATTCATGGATTCTTCCTGGCGGCGGGATGGTCAATCGGGCCATTGTATGGGGGTATTATTTTAGATCAATTTCCGAATAACCATATGATTGCCTGGTTCATCATTTCATCGCTGGCTCTGGTATCTATGGTTGGTTATCAGTTATTTCAAAAGAGACTGCCACTGGAATATGATTTTAAGAAATGATCACTTTATTATGGCGAGCGTTCCAATTTGAGTTCGCTCATCGGATTCAACCACCCAATAATATAGGCCTGACACCACCGCCTGAGTATTGCGGGTAATCAGATCCCAACTGTCATGGGCCGAACGGGGATCTCCTTGAGGGACGTCATGGTTTATCTCTTTTATCATATCTCCGTCAAGACTATAGATTCTAATAGTGCATCTATGAGGCAGATTAGCGAAATGAATAGCTCTCACCCGATCGTCTGGACGATCAAGAATCCCTCTTCCTTCAAAACCATCATCACGATATGATTGGTCAATGCGGTAAGGGTTGGGATAAATATATACATCAAGATTATCATTCTCGACTTTTTGTGCGTCGTATTGAGGATATTCGATAATGGTATTATTTACCGGAGTGGTTTCCAGTGAGGGGAGACCTACTTTGGGCGAACCAAAATCAAATGATGTCACCGCACAATAATAAGGAACAGTCGGGAGGAGATCTCTTACTGTGTACTCATATTCATAATATTTAGGGAGAGGTTCGTTATAATCATAAACAAGATCTTCATCCTTCCATTGCGTCCTGTCTGTTCCGGGATAAACAGCTTCAGGAAAAACTTTTCGAATACCATCTAAAGTATTTAACTGTGATATATTATAATCCTGAGGTTCAAAAAAGTAATTTGTTGACCCATAAGTCAGGGGATTGGAACGGGAATAGAGGAGGGGATCAAAACTCTGATCATTGAAAATTATTCTGAGAGAATCAAGAGTAAAGGGAATATCTTCAAGTACCCATTCAAAATTGCCTGGTGTGGTCTCTTTAAAGACAAACCGATTATAATCTTCCTTATCGAAAGAAGTTAAAACAGAATAACTCCCCGGCCTATCATCACGGCTGATATAAATCCGATAACCTTCAAAATCAATTTTATTTAAAAAGACATCAGGTGTTGTTTCCGCGTAGAACCCATTCCACCTGATGGTGAGTTCACCAGCCTTGGGTATAATACGCATTTTAGGAGCCGGGGGTGGGCCTGCCCCTTCAAAATCAGGAACATTATCACCTTCATAATAAGTTGTTTCCGCAGATGTTAATTCCCAGAGTGTGTCAAGAATCAAGGGATCAAGGCTGAGAGTATCATAATCATAAATAACGGAATCCAGATCACAAACCCGAGTTTTTCCAAAATATCCGTCACCATCAGTATCAACTCCCGGATTATCATAAACCCATGATGCCCATCTTGAGTTAGCTGCCAGATTATCAAAATTCAACGATTCATAAAAAATATTTGGATTCTTTGAATCGAATAAATCAGCAAAATCATTGGGATTCTGGTGTAAGTTGTCTCCTCCAACCCATGCAAATGAAATTGGAAGCTTTTGACCGGGACTAATATCAAAGGGTCCAAATGAAAGAAGATAGCGGACATCAAAACCATCGGCGAAATCATCCGCCAACTCAGGAATCGGGGCGTAACCTTCCTGGGTATGGTCGATGTTGGTATATAAAAGATCATAGTCAAATTCTTCATGACGCAGAATATAATATTTATTTTTATCTCCTTCAGGGGTTCCCTTTCTCGGGCCAAAATTCCTATAAGGATCCTCAGGAGAATCTAACTTTCTCGGTCCGAAATCCAGGGTAGCACTGGTATAATTTGTAATCCACCAATTATAGGAGTACTTAAGTTCTTTTGCCGGGGTTCTTACTACTCTCGCTCCAACTGCTCCTCTAGGTGACTTCTCATCCCAGGCGCCGTTTGTCGGATCAGCATCGTTATCATAATGATAAGCAATATTAATAGTATCAATAAATCCACAACCTTCCGGGGCTGGATGAGTACGGTAAAAACCAACCATGTCATCGGTCCAATGCCCTTCATCCCTGTTGCTGGTATGCCAGACATCACCATCCGAATAAATTCCCAGATAGACATTCTTTAAATCTTTATCCCCGATATTTTCAACCTGGTAATCAAATAGTATGAAATCATCAGCGTAGGAAAAACTCCAGGCCATTGACCTTTGATAAATTTTTACTCCTAATGGAATATGCTGGCGATTATCATAATCATCCCAGTGCACAATATTTGGATCAGAGAGAGTATCCATATATTCACATAAAATGTCCTGTTCAGAGTAGGCGTCTTCATCATAAAAAGGACTATTGGGGTCTAAAGATTTATAGGTAAATCCACCTGAAGGTTTAAAAGGTTCAACATCAGGCCAGAATTCCTCATTTTCATAAAAATCTTCAGTGCCAGTTGAGACAAGCGTATCCCTGCCTACAACAGCCCCAATCCAAATTGCACCAACCCATAAATAAACAAGATTGCTGTTTTTGGGATAAGTACATGACGGAATATTCTCACCGGTAAATGGATCAGGTACTGATTGGCCATAATTTCCAATGGTCCCATTGTTGGCTATAGCCAACTGGATATTCCCGCGGTTATGAGCAGTATAATCAACGACAATCTGTGATGAGCTGAATGTTTTTTTATCTTTTTTGATTATTTCCAGTTTGGGATTAAAACCGGTATCATAGGCTTTTAGCTTATTTGTAAATAAGCTAAAACCTATTATAAATAATAAAAAGAGTTTATAATATCGAGGACTAATACGGGAAAAGATCATTGTTCATCTTTACATTATTACAGAAAATTTGCCTATATGAGTCTCCCAATTATCCGCTTCGACCACATAATAATATAAACCTGAAACAACCATCTGAGTATTTCTTGTAATCAAATCCCAGGTCTCATGGGTGGATTTCGGGTCGGACGGATCAACATCATGATCAATTTCTCGGACGAGATCGCCGTCAATAGTATAAATACTAATTTTACAAGTAGGTGGAATATTGGCAAAATGAAGCTTTCTTAACCGGTCATCAGGTCGATCCTGTTCACCTCTTCCTTCAAAGCCAGTTTGACGGTATTGAGCATCGAGGCGGTATGGATTGGGATAGACCATGACTTCAAATTCGTTATCAAAGACCTGATCAAATGATGCCTGGGCATATGCACTTGCAGCATTAAGAGTCACCGATGATTCAAGAGCGCCAAGGTCAAAACCTGGCGAGCCAAAATCAAAAGCTGTCACATTTACATAATATTCTACAGTTGGGAGCAAATCTTTGATAATATATTCATATTCAAAATACTTAAGATAGCCATCTTCGGTTAATTCTTCCGGACGAGCGGAATCAGCTAATACGGATGATGGATATGGTTGATCAGGATATTTTTTTCTTATAGTATTTAAAACGCCTTGATCGGAAACATTATAATCCTGTTTCTCAAAATAATATGTCATGTTGGGATAATGTGGTGAGGTATATGGTGATGTTCTGCTATAGATCAAAGGATCCAGATATTCATCACGAAAATACGATCTGAGATCCTCAAGCAGGAAAGGAGTTTGAGACAAATCCCACTCACCCAGCAAAGTATCAAAAACATACATATTATAATCATCCCTGTCAAATGATGCAATCACGCTATAACTCGCAGCCCGATCATCCCGAGCTAAATAAATGCGATAACCTTCAAAATCAACTTCTCTTGAAAATATGTCCCTTTCCGTTTCGGTTCTGGCGCCATTGAATCTAACCTTAATATAACCTGGTCCGGAGGTAAGCCAGAATACTGGGGGGGGAGGGGGAGCTGCACCGGTAAAATCAGGTACACCATCACCTCGATACCAGTCTGTGTCAGAAACTAAAGAATCAATTTGACAGACTCTGAATTCACCGGAGTATCCATCACCGTCAGTATCAACTCCGGGATTATCATACACTCTCTCTGACCAGGTTGAATTTAGAGCCAAATCTTCGAAATGCATGTTTGCATAAAAAGCTTCAGGGTCTTGGGGCATATTATCGGCTGCATTATTTCTGTCCGTATGTAGTCCTTGCCCACCCATATAAGCAAATGAAATTGGAAGAGTCTGCCCAACACGAATATCAAAAGGCCCAAAGGAAAGTAAATATCTCGTGTCCATACCTCCAGCCCAACCGGCCACCTGATTCTGCGGCGGATAGAGCCATAAGGAGTCAGTCTGTTGGATGGTACCTACAAAAGCCTGATCATAATCAAATTCGCCATTACTCATAATATAATATTTGTTGCGATCACCCTCAGGAGTACCAAGTCCTCCAGTT
>JBDRQG010000380.1:0-2098 GCA_043826475.1 bacterium | reverse complement strand
TCCGGATTGATCCCGCTCAAATTGACAACTTAATTCTTTATCCAATGACTCCAGATAGCGACTTACCGCCAATAGTACCTCATGACGAATCATTTTTATTAGGTTTTCCTCAAATTCATTGAAATTGTCAATCCTTTCACCTATCTTGATTTGTAAACTAATTGTTTCCATGGCTCACCTCTCTTTTTGTTCTTCCCTAAGGTGAGCCATTTGTTATGCTTCCACAAGAAATTACATGCTTCGCCTTCATAGGGAAGCATTCTATCCATATTTAATATTACGTTATTATCAATTTTTAAAATACCATATCTATTTGTTCCATAAGGATTTAATGTGTATGATTGAATTAGCTCATTAAAATTGATATTCTGAGATTCATGCCGTAATAAAACCAAATAATTGGTTCCTAATTCAATATTAGAAAATCCTCTTAAATTATCACCAACGCAAACTTCAATTCTATCATCACCGCGAAAGTTACCTTTTATATCCTCAATTACTTTGCAGCCATAATATTTAATTTTCATTATTTGGATATCTGGATCTACCAAATCTTCTTTATATAAATAAGGCTGCGCAATAAGGAAATACTGATTATGTATAATTATATTTTATCCCTTTTTTTATGATGTTTTTAACGACTCAAAATCATTTTCCGAACCCGGGTATAAGACCCGGTTCGCAATTCATAGAAATACATTCCCGAACTCACTTCACTTCCGTATTCGTCTTTACCGTTCCAGACTATTTGATAACTACCCGGATTATTCCTCTCATTTACCAGGGTCATCACCTTCTTTCCTATAAGATTATAAACATTTATATTTACATCAGCAGGTTTTTTCAATGTATATGCTATCACCGTTTGTGCATTAAAAGGATTTGGGTAATTCCCTATTAAGGAAAAACTCGCTGGTTGTAAATCAATATTTTCATCAATCGCCGTTGTCGAATCCGGTACAAAACCAATCGCATCCAACATGTTCTGAATTTCTGAATTGGCCATAAAATTATCCCAGAGAAGACCGCTCCGGTAATTTTCAATCATACAGATAATCGGCCCCTGATCGATGGCAATGTAAGAACCGGCCACCCAGCCTTCGGATTGATTAAAGGCATCTTTAAATCCGAGAGCACCAACAATATCTTCTCCTAAAACCCGGTAAAAATGTTTCAACACCTGCATCGATTCCTCCGGTGTATAGGGAAATGCCGAAAGCGCTGCCGTTGGTGTAATTGTACCGTTATCACGATCGGCCGTCGGTTCATGAGCCATGTATCCAACCAAAGGATCATCACTTGCGGTCAATCCCCAACAATCTTCACTATAACCCACAAAGTTACCAGGATTATCAACACACCAGGCCCGGTTGATCAGGCTTATATTGCGATTGTTAATAAAATAATTGGTATGACTGTCTTTTTTGCCGCGAGGATCAAAGCCCAAAAATGAGTAATGGGTGAAGAACAGCGGTCCTCCTTTATCCCAACCAACATACTGTGGAATTCCGTAAAAACTTTTACCGTTTTCGTAATAGGGCTGACCGGCCCAGCCATCCTCGTACAAGCTGGCTGGAACCGGATGTGTGGGAGATGCTATCGCCAGGAGATAGACAATCATACACTCGTTATAACCATAAATAGGCATATTCATTTCCCATTCATAATTCGGAGACCAATGCCAATAAATCATATTACTTGTTGTAGTTCGCCGGTACCAATCCCATTCAATCGACTCCCAGAGTTCAGTCGCCATGGATCGGATTTGGGATTCATCAGTATTTTCCAGATCAAAATACTGCCGAACTGTTAATATCCCCTCCGCAACATAGGCTGTTTCTACAATATCGCCACCATCATCCTTTTCGCTAAAGGGTATTGCTGTTCCTGAGCTTCCATTTAACCAATGCGACCAGGCGCCATGAAACCGGTCGGCGTCTTTGAAGAAATTTAACATTTTCAAAACATGAGCTACACCTTCTTCACGTGTAATGAATCCACGTTCGATAGCCACGGGAATGGTCATCATTCCCATTCCTGATCCACCGGAGGTTACTGTCTCCGGATCACCGGGATAGCGTTCCCGTGATAGACCTGA
>JBDRQG010000379.1:0-2530 GCA_043826475.1 bacterium | reverse complement strand
TGTACCATCTACTGGCATCTATGCCGGCCAGAATCTGATGTTCGAGAAGGCTTTCTATAATTTGAGAAGCCGGTTTGGGAGTTTTAACGGCAAACTCACGTACAAAGGGATGGTCAAAATAAAGACTAAAACCATCAATTTCATTAATCTTTTTAGCCGCCCGCTGCGCTTTTTCCGCAGATAAGAGAGCCGCTTTTCTGAGTCCGGCTTTTCCCATCAGGGTCATATAGACCGTAGCAGTAGTCGCACATAAAGCCTGATTGGTACAAATATTAGAGGTTGCTTTTTCACGTCTGATATGCTGTTCACGCGTCTGCAAAATAAGAGTATAGCCGGTTTTCCCCTCGATATCCTGGGTGCGTCCGGCAATGCGTCCCGGAAGATTTCTCATCAACTTGGTGCTGGCAGCAAAAAAACCCAGAAGCGGGCCGCCATAGGATAACGGTATCCCCAATGGCTGACCCTCACCAACCGCAACATCAGCTTTATATTCACCCGGTGTTTTCAGTAATGCCTGGGCGATAGGATCGACCGACATTATTAGTAAGCCACCGACTGAATGAATTTTTTCTTCTATTTTTTCGATCTCTTCGAGACATCCGAAGAAATTAGGCTGGGCAATCAAAACACAAGCAACTGAATTATCCAGAGTTGAAATTTCATTTTGATCAACCTGGCCATTTTTCATAGGCAGGATAATCTGCTCAATATCAGTTCCGCTTAAATATGTGCTGATTACTTCTCTAACCATCGGACTGACTGTTTCAGAGATGGCAACTTTATTACGCCTCGTTGATTTAACAGCCAATGAAATGGCTTCCGCCGCAGCTGAAGCACCATCATACATCGAGGCATTAGCCACATCCATCCCGGTCAAACGGCAAATATGTGTCTGGAATTCATAAATTACCTGCAGTGTTCCCTGGGATACTTCCGCCTGATAGGGAGTGTAGGCTGTGGCAAATTCAGGCCGGGATATAATCGTTCCAACAGCCGAGGGGATAAAATGGTCATAAACTCCACCTCCGGCAAAACAGATCATATCTTCTTTATTCTGATGGGCTAATTCATCAATTTCCCGCAGTAATTCCAGCTCGGACAATTTTGGTATATCAAGCGTTTTTTTCAAGCGCAGTTCTTCGGGAATAGTATCGAGGAGATCTTCGATACTGCTTACCCCGATTCTTTTGAGCATTTCCCTGCGGTCATCATCGGTATTGGGAATATAAGACATCTATTTTTTACTTTTATTAAAGTTGTTTATAACTGTTTGCAAGAAAACTATATAATTCCTTTATATGCTTTTGCATCCATCAAACTGTCAAGCTCGGAAGGATCGCTTAATTCGATTTTAAGCATCCAACCCTTGCCATAGGGATCATTTTTTACCATCTCAAATGGATTGTCATCTTCACCACCATCTTCATTCAGAAAAGCTTGATTAACTTGAACAACTTTTCCTGAAACGGGGGTATACAAATCCTGATAAGCTTTCATCGATTCGACGCCGCCGACAGAATCCCCTTTTGAGAATTCATCTCCAATTTGCGGTAATTCTACATAAGTCAAGTCGCCAAGTTCCGATTGGGCGTGATCGGTTATTCCAATGGTACCGATATTTCCTTCAACCCTGACCCATTCGTGTTCTTCGGTATATTTCAATCCTTCAGGTACTTTCACCTGTCCCTCCATATTTATATTTCATTTTCTTCACTGCCGACAGCGACAACTTCTTTGTCATCTTTAATTTCTTCGGCAGGGCGTTTTATTGTTAACTGTACTAGCTCTTTCATTCTCAGATCATGTATTTCATCAAATTTGGTTTCAAGAAAAGTATTGTCATAATTACCGGCAATAAACTCCGGATGCCTGAAAATATCCTGATGGAAAGGAACAGTAGTAGGAACTCCTTCCACGATAAATTCATCAAGACAATAGCGCATCTTTATCAAAGCTTCCTCACGGGTGCGAGCCTTGACAATCAACTTGGCAATCATCGAATCATAATAAGGGGGTATCATATACGATGTATAAACCGCTCGGTCTACACGCACCCCGGGGCCACCCGGAATATGCAGAGCCGTTATTTTACCGGGAGTTGGCCGGAAATCATGCTCGACATCCTCGGCATTAATACGGCATTCAATCACAGCCCATTTAGGCTTTATATCTTCCTGTTTATAAGTCAGTTTTTCACCCATAGCTACTTTTATTTGGTCTTTAACCAGATCTACTTCATAAGCCTCTTCAGTTACAGGATGCTCTACCTGAATGCGGGTATTCATTTCCATAAAGTAGTAATTAAGATTATTATCAACCAGAAATTCAATAGTTCCCACACCGCGATAGTTAACCATCCTGGCGCCATTTAAAGCAGCTTCACCCATTCTCCGACGGAGATCTTCCGTCATCAAGGGGGAAGGAGTCTCTTCGATCAGTTTCTGATGGCGTCTCTGAATGGAACAGTCTCTTTCGCCAAAATGGAAAAAGTTGCCATGCTGATCACCAATAAGCTGAATCTCCACGTGAT
>JBDRQG010000378.1:0-26791 GCA_043826475.1 bacterium | reverse complement strand
CTTATCTTTGGTTGCCGCCCAGCCAATACTATTATGGATAACCTTGCTAATCTCAGCTTTTTCGTTGGTAATATTTTGTTTGCCACTCATAGTGTTACAACCTCCTATCAAGATTATTGTCAGACTTATAATAATCAGGGGAACATGTTTTATATGCAAATTTTCAATATTTATCATTTTACATCCTTTATAAATATTTTATTAACTGTATTAATGTTTCTCTTTGCAAAGATATATTTTATATATTCTTACTGCTTACAAACTAAGATATGAAATATTAATATATGAAACTGTCCCCTCTATTTTCTGCACAATTGGTTGTTTGTGAAAATCCATCCTCTTTTGCGGTTTTTGCAAATTCACTATACCTGTATTCGGCGGTTCCGTTATGTTGGGGGTAGAAGATTTTTGGGTTCAGTTTTCTTAATGCATAATAGACACCTTCTTTTACCGATTCGGGTGTCCCCAGAGAACAACCCGTGATTGGCAGAAAAGCCATATCAATTGGCTTATTTAATTCAGAAAGATAATCGATTTCATCCGTGTAATCAGCTTGCAGACCAATTTCCCTATTGGCATGATCGCCAGCATGGAATATGGTCAGACCATCAACATCAATCAGGTAGCCAACTCCAGCGTCAGTTGAATTTATTGTCCATATATGAATATCACCGATAGATTTGTCGGTATGTGGTGGTAGATATTCATAACCGTTCTGATTCTCCGGTTGATGACCTAAAACATAAGTGATGTTATCAAAAACTTCACGCCATCCAAAGATTGTAGTATCGTAATGATCCCCATGCTCATGTGAAGAAAAAACAAATATCTTGGTATCTCCCAGCACCTTTGCCAGTTCTACCGGATCAATGTAACCATTCTTCAAGCAAGGCTTGTCTGGTTTTGATAGTCCCTCGAAATAATCAAAGATTAGAAAGTGATTGGAAGTTCTTATCCCCCAGCCAGAATGTCCCAAATACCAGATAGAGGCTTTACTTTCAGCAGGTGTATCAGAGAGGGATGAGGGGGTATCATAGTTTTCCGGTATATTTTTAATTATGGCTCCTCTGTCTTTAAGCATTTCAGCTATTGATTGGTTGCCGTATTGGGCGGCATAATACAAAGGAGTGCGGTTATTACAATCAAGAGGATCTATGACAGCATTGTGTGATATTAGAAATTGTGCAATTTCGCTGTTACCGTTTATAGCTGCAAAATGAAGAGGTGTCCTGTTATAGTGTTGTTCTTTGACATTAATATCCGCACCTGCCTCAAGAAGAATATTGGCCAGTTCAATGTTTCCATTATTGATAGCGATATGAAACGGAAAATTTCCGTTCTGACTGCAGTGATTTAGTGAAGCCCCGGAATTGAGCATCACCCTAACAGCATCGATATTATTGCCATAAATTGCTGACATAATAGGGGCTTCCGTACTATCGTCTGAGGCATTAAGGTTCGCACCATGGTCTATTAACCATTGTACCATTTCCGCATGATCCCATGCTGCATCAGATATAGGTTTGCCGCCGTGGTTATTTACTGCATTGACATCCAATCCTTTATCTATCAGAAGCTGTGCGATTTCAATGTTTCCACGCTGAGCAGCGATATGGAGAGGTGTTCCTCCTTCGTCGTTTCTCCATTCCAGATCAGCTCCTTTAGTTAGTAAAAATTCTACAGCTTCCAGATGCCCATTCCATATTGCAGCTATCAATGGTGTGTGACCATATAAGGTTGGAGCTTCGTTAACATTACAGCCTAATTCGATTAGAGTTTGAATGGTTCCGGTCTGGCCGGTATAGCATGCTGCACATAAAACACTCATGCTGTCATTATCCCTGGCATTCAAATTGGCGCCACGATTAACAAGATGTTTGATTAAATCACTCTGCCCTCGAAATGCTGCAGAATGAAGAACACCTCGACCTCGATTATTGCAATGATGAATATCTGCTCCATTATCAAGCAAGTAATCGACTAATTCGATGTTGCCAGAACTTGAAGCTGTTGATAAAGCTGTTTGATCGAAATTATCTGTCTCAGTAATTTTGGCTCCATGACTAAGAAGAAATTTGATAATTTCAAAATGGCCGCCTATGCTTGCGCAAATAAGGGGTGTTGTGTTATCTCTATCTCCGGCTGATATTTCAGCTCCTGCATTTACGAGTAGTTTTACAGCTTCCAATTGACCATTTAAGGAAGCCAGATGAAGCGGAAGGCTACCTGAAGAATCAGGTGAATTTATAAGATCAGGGTTGTCTATCAGGAGTCCCTTTAGAATTATTGTATCACCTGTTTGTGCAGCTTCATGGATTTCCCCAGCATATGATGAAATTCCTAAAAATGTTGTTAAGCAGATTGCGATAATTAACTGTTTGTACATAAGATTCCTCCTCCAGAAATGTATTTTGACAATTGTCGTCCATCTACTCAGATAAAAACAATGAAGAAGGTACATTGTTAATTATCATAAGTATCCTCATTCTTGAATCTACGCAATTTTAATTCCTTAGGTTTCAACTCTTTGATGAATTTTGCATCAACCCAATAATCACTATTTTGTGGATAATCGAACCACATAAAAAGGAAATTAATTGTTTTGAATTGCAAAAGCGTCTTTATCAATTTTTTTAGAAAGTCAAGCTTTCCTCTATCTTAAGCGTAATTAATGGTATTGCAATAAGTTATCAGCGTCAAAGGAAATTAATGGCGATTTACATTCCTGATTTTTCTGGTTTAGATTTAATTGATCTACGATATTTTTAACATGTAAAATTAAGCCACAATTCCATTATAACCCCGCCAAATTACCTGCTTTCAGGTTTTCTTACCATTACTGACTAAAGCAGTCAATATTTTAATATTATTGCTGGAACAGTTGGAACATTGAGGCTTATTAAATGTTAGGTAATTCAGGATTTAGGATAATGTATGAAACTTGATAATTTATAAGGCTGTCTATTATTAAAAAAATACAGAAACAAATGGAATTAATTTTTGATTGACTAATAGATATATATTCCTGTTTATATATGGACAATATTGATCCGATCTCAGATAATATTGAGAATACCGGTAATAAATCATTAAGGATAGAATAAAAAATGAGTGATGAAAAAAAACAATTGGTTGTCGGGGTTACAAAAGAGACTTTTCCCGGTGAAAATCGTGTCTCTATTGTACCGGATAACATTCCTCAATACCTCAAAGCGGGTATGAAAGTGGTAGTTGAAGCCGGAGCTGGTTATCTGGCCGGGTTCACCGATGACAACTATCGTGAAAAAGGGGCTGAAATAGTCCCCGACCGTAAAGCTGTATTCGATAAGAGTGAGATAATTACTCAGGTTCGTGGTTTGGGAGCCAACCCTGATAAGGGTAGAAGTGACCTGGAACTTCTTAATCCAAACCATACTGTGATTTCTTCATTTGAACCTATGACAGCTCAAAATGAAGTGAAACTTTTTGCCGATAAAGGCGTGAAATCTTTTGCTATGGAATTGATGCCACGCATTACCCGGGCTCAGAGTATGGATACCCTATCATCGATGGCAACAATCGCCGGTTATAAAGCGGTATTAATGGCGGCTGAGATGCTGCCTAAAATGTTCCCAATGATGATGACCGCTGCCGGGACAATTTCTCCAGCCCACGTATTTGTGGTTGGTGCCGGAGTTGCTGGTTTGCAAGCTATTGCCTCGGCCAAACGACTGGGAGCTATTGTTAAAGCCTATGATGTCCGACCGGCTGTAAAAGAGCAGGTCGAAAGCCTTGGGGCTACGTTTGTTGAGATGGAAGTCGATGCTCAGGATTCGGAGGATAAAGGGGGATACGCCAAAGAAATGGATGAAGAATTTTACCGCAAGCAGCGCGAATTAATGACTACCGTTGTTGCTGAAAGCGATGTTGTAATAACTACCGCTGCTATCCCAGGTAAAAAATCCCCGGTTCTGATAACTGAGGATATGGTTAACAGGATGCATCCCGGATCAGTAATAGTTGATCTGGCTGCTGAACGGGGTGGAAATTGTGAATTAACTAAGCTTGATGAAACTGTTCTTCACAAAGGTGTCAGTATTATCGGGCCGGGAAATATTTCAGCCTCAGTACCATTTCACGCCAGCCAGATGTATTCAAAAAACCTTCTTACCTTTTTGAAGCATTTGGTAAAAGACGGCCAACTGAACCTTGATTTAAATGATGAAATCGTAAATGATACTTTAATGACCAGAGACGGCCAGGTAGTAAACAAACGATTAATTGAAATATTTGGAATCGGAACTAATCAGGAAAGGAGTGAGCAGTAATGGATGGACTGGTAATGCTGCTGACCGTATTCGTTCTGGCGATTTTCGTCGGATTTGAAATTATAACAAAGGTGCCAGCGACACTTCATACTCCGCTGATGTCCGGATCGAATGCTATTTCCGGGATTACGATTATCGGTGCTCTGGTGCTGGCCGGTAATATGGAGGGAGGATCACTCGCGCAAATTCTGGCTTTTGTCGCCGTAATTTTTGCCACAATAAATGTCGTCGGGGGCTTTCTGGTCACTGATAGAATGCTAAAAATGTTTAAGAAAAAAGATTAATCATGCTCAATCAAAATGTAGTAAATATAGCTTATCTGATCGCCTCGGTTCTGTTTATTATGGGATTGAAGGGACTGGCTCATCCAAGAACTGCCGTAAACGGCAACCGTCTGGGTGCTTTTGCAATGCTTTTAGCCATTGTAGTTACTCTTTTAAGCGATAAATTCGAATGGAATTATATTTTAATCGGTATTGACATTGGAAGTATAATCGGTGCTGTAACGGCCATGAAAGTTAAAATGACCAAGATGCCTGAGATGGTCGGCCTGTTTAATGGCTTCGGCGGAGCTGCTTCTGTATTGGTTGCCGGATCAGCTCTGTTAGCTGCAATGAATACTCTTTCAACAATGAGCCATCCGGGAATGCAAATGAAAATTGCAACGGTAGCATCAGGTATTATTGGTTCAGTCACCTTTTTTGGTAGTTATGTCGCTTTTGGAAAATTAGCTGAGTTTTTGGCTGTTAAATGGAAACTCCATACCTGGCAAAAAATTGTAAAATATGGATTTTCATTAATTGTTGTCGCCGGAGCAGTCTGGTTTGGTGAGGCTTCTTATGAAAGTTCCGGGATTCCTCTCGCTGTTGGCCTTATTGTTTCAGGTCTTATAATTGCCGGAATCATGACTCTTAAAAAGGACCGTTTCCCAGGTATGAATCTGCTTAAGATTTTATCGGGTGTTGTTACTGTTTTGCTGGGTGTTATGGTTGTTTTAAATCCCGAAAACACGATGCTCTTCTGGGTGATGGTTGGTGCGGCTGGAGTTCTTGGTGTGGTTCTGACATTCTCGATCGGTGGAGCTGATATGCCAGTTGTAATTGCCCTTTTGAATTCTTACTCCGGAATTGCCGCTGCCGCTACCGGGTTTGTTATTAATAACAATGTACTTATTATATCAGGTTCATTAGTTGGTGCCTCAGGAATAATCCTGACTAATATCATGTGCAAAGCTATGAACCGATCATTGACTAATGTCCTTTTCGGCGTAATGGGGCCGACCGGAGATACTCCCTCGGCAGATGATGTTTACGGGGGCAAGATTAAAGCGACATCGGCTGATGAAATCGCTATGCTCTTTGACGGCGCCCGCAGAGTTGTGATTGTCCCTGGTTATGGAATGGCTGTATCCCAGTCGCAGCATGCAGTTCGTGATCTGGCTAATCTTCTTGAGAAGCGGGGTATAAATGTCGAATATGCCATTCATCCGGTTGCCGGACGTATGCCCGGACACATGAATGTTCTCCTGGCTGAAGCGAATGTCGATTATGATAAATTGATTGAGATGGATAATATCAATCCGACTATGGAACAGGTCGATGTGTGCATTGTGATCGGAGCTAATGATGTGGTAAATCCTGTCGCCCGCACTGATCCCAAATCACCTATTGCCGGAATGCCGATAATCGATGTTGATAAAGCCCGAACAGTTATCGTAATCAAGCGCAGCTTGTCACCCGGATTTGCCGGTATACCCAATCCCTTGTTTGCCTTAGATAATACTCTAATGTTTTTCAATGATGGTAAAAAAGCTATAACGGAAATCATTACGGCTGTCAAAGAATCATAAAGTCACTACAAAATTAAAAGCCGTCCATATACAATGGATGGCTTTTTTATTGAATGTTTATTTTTATTTTACTTCAGTAGTTGATCGATTTTAACCGCCATCACAAAATCATTGATAGATAAACCGCCAATAGCGTGAGTGTAAAGAATCATTTTTACTTTATTCCAGTCATGAATATAAATGTTGGGATGATGCCCTTCTTCTTCGGCAATCGCACCAGCGCGGTTTGCAAAATCAAGAGCTTCTTTAAAGTTCTTAAATTCATATTCCCGCTCCATTTTGGTATCGTTCTCAACAATTGACCACTCATTGACCTGTTCTAAGTAGATTTCAAAATCCTTACGGGTCAAAGGGTCAACACCCCCCTCGCAAGGTACGCATTTTTTGGTACTTAAATTTTCCATGTTCTTTTGTAATTTTCCGGGTTATAGGCTAAATATATTCCGTTTTCTATCAATTATTTTAATTCTATATTTTCAGTTGCTACCTTTCAAGGCGGTTTTTAATCTCTGCTTCGATCTCAGGATAGAGATAAGGTTCAAAATATCCCAGATAAAAGAGGTGCATATTGAGCAATGCCTTTAAAACATTGTAAGATTATGGGATAGCAGAGTCAATAGAAATAGTGAGTGTGAATGATTGTTGCATTAAAAAACCTGATCTCAATAATGAGATCAGGTTTTTATTCTTAAATCAAAAATTATAGTTAATGGGCAGCCATTAACCCAGATTTTGAACTTCTAGCCCCATATGGGTCACCTTCTGGATCTCCGGAAGTCAAGAAGTTAATCGATGATTTCAGAAGAGCGACAGCATAGGCAGTATTGTGAATACCTTCTGAGCGATCTTCTTCAACAAATTTGAAGTTATACACTGCTCCGGCTGAGTCAGCAGTACTAACAACTATTTCTAGAGGTTCATGATCCGCATCAACAAGACCGGCATCATAAAGAAGATCCCCAAGTTCAGCAACAAGATCTTCAACCTCTGTTTGAGCCCCTTCAGCTACTCCATCATCATCAAAATCAGATAAAGTGGCTCTATCAAGCTCTTCAACGGGGTCAGCTATATGGCAGCCAGCGACATTACATCCATAAATATTTTCATATTCATTTTCTTCATTTACCATATTCCAGCTATGTCCACCAATACTTTCATGGACTGCTCCATTCATATGACAGGAAGGACAGCCGTTGACTACACCCGTTTCGTGCCATGAACCGGTATAATCATACCCATCATACTCGTAAGCGTTTTCACCAATTAACATATCAGCTTGATTGCTATGATGAGGACCATAGCGAGAGGTCATCGTAACACCATCATGAACTTCGTCAGCGACATCGCTACGGCTATGATGACATGACGCGCAAGTATTTGAATTTTCACGATCATATGTGGCACCATTTTCTAAAACATATGGATCGGTTACTCTTACTCGTAGATCACCATTTGTATGCGGTTGATGACAAGTAAAGCAATTAAATGATGTGAAATGATCGCCATCAGCCGGTACACCGGTTACATATTCTATAAATCCTTCGCTAGTATGACATCTTTCACAACTAGCATATCTAGAGGAATATAGACGGTTACGATTAGTGTTGTCGCCTGAGGCGTGGACTGAATTTGCAAATTGAGCGGCAATACCATCTAAGGGAGTGCCGCTGTCCCCATGACATCCAAAGCAAGTTACAGAACTGATATCAACAATTGGATCTACGTTGCCGGTAATTTTACGCTCACACCCTGTGAAGAGTAAAACTGCGGTAAACAGAATCAAAAAAACTAAGAAGCTCTTCATAACACTTCTCCTATCAGGAGTATCAATTAAATTAAAATTTTTCATTGTAATATTATTCATGTCTTTCCTTCAATCTTATTAAAGTTCCCAGAGCAGGCTTAGCTGAAATACATTGGCTGTGTAGTATTCTTTATAGGGACGGGCAGTGTCATTGTAATCATCATAATTATCAACTGAGTATACTGCTTCCAACAGAGCCCTTTTAAGAATTCGCACTTTGCCGGTAAAACGCAAAGTGGAGATTTCAATATCAATATCCTCTTTGGCTTTGTAGTAACTACCCCCGATTCCACCCTGGAGCTTTTTATATTCGGGGGTCAACAGATCCCCAGAAAGAGTATATTCTTTAAAGTCAAACATTCCCTCGGTGTTTTCATATTGCCCGGAACCATAAGAAAGCGAAGCATAAAAATCACCGTAATTTACATTTGAAAGGGAAAAGTCAGTAGTCAACCGGAGATAATCAGCGCTGGTGTTGATCTGTTCATTATCTTTTTCGCGATCGTCGATCTTAATTCTTACAAAACCGTTTTCAATCGCATATTTAGCTGAGATCCAATAATGAGAATATTCCCGATCTCCAGTTAAGGAACGGCCAGAATCAACTACATTATTAATATATCCGAAACCGGCTCTGAGTGTCAGATCGGTTAATGCTTTCCACCAGCCGGAAACTGAATATTCATTCCCGGAACGTGCTCTTCTTAAATCATCATTTATCAAATGAGCATAGCCCAGCATGATTCCACCATGCCCCAGCCATGATTTACCGGCATGAATAATCTGCTTGATATTATCTGTTGAAGTCAGATCACCAGTTCTTCTGGCGCGATCAAAGATAAAATTATAACGGACTTCGTATCCCTTAAGATGAGCATAGCGGGCAACACCCCAAACAGTGTTGGCTCTGAGTGTATCACTATTATTCTCAAGTTTATTTTTATAAAATTGATACCCGCCGCCAACGAGAATATTATCATAATGTGGAACTGGAGTATAAACTGTAAATCGGAGACGCTGGGTAGACCGATCATTTTCGGGAAGAACATCATTTTTGAAATCAGACACATTATAATCAAACTGGCCATAGCTCTGTTTGTGTTTAAATTCAAGCCCCATATTATAGTAGGTATTGACATAATCAATTCTATCACCCGGCAATTCAGAAGTATAATCAAGAATCTGAAGTAGTTGACCTTGTTTATCGCTAACTCCATAACCGCCAAAAATTTTCACCTGCTTAACCGGTTTAAACCAGGCTGAACCGGAGGTTGTCTGTCTTCTTGTAAACTCACCTCCATCGAAATTATAATTTCTGCGATAACTGTTATGCTGGAAATTAACTCCGCCATAACCATGCTTAAGAAGTCCGAAGGTCATGTTACGGTTATCCAGAGTGGGATTTATTAAATTGGCGTTTAATCTCAAACCGTTATTCCAGCGATACTGGAACTTTTCCAAAGACAAGGCAAAACCATCATACAAATTATAAGTAGGCTGGTGGACTGAGCTGTTGCCTTCAAGGTCGGTTAGAATAACTCCTGCCCGCAGATTGCCTTTATAATCTTCTCCATATGAAATGACTGAGGAAAATATTACCAAAGCCAGAATGAGCAAGAGGGGCATATAATTATTTTTTGACATGACACTCTCCTCAATTCTTTGAATTATGGCAGAAACAGTCTTCCGGTGTTCCGCCTATTTTCATGCCTAATTGTGGGTCAAGGAACATACGATTGGTGTATGAGCCGTGCATATCACTGTGACATTCGATACAATCATATTGGGTTGCAATTCCATCATGCTGCGTCCTGTGAAGCGGGGGAGTGGAGTGGCACTGAAGACAGAGCCTATCGCCCGGTTGTGATAAAAGCCGATCATTGGCGCTCCCATGCGGTGTATGACAGGAAATACAGCCCTCACCTTCAGTACCAAAGGAACTGACCGCTTCATGCTCATGCAGGAATGGCCCGGCTTGTTCCGGATGGCATTGGTAACAATTGGCGTTACTTCCGTGAGCAAAGTTAAAGTTGCTTTTCCCTGTGAAATCATGACAACTCATACAAGTCATTGCCTGATCGGTCAGGGGATGATTGGATCGTTTGCGGAAATCATTTACAACCGAAATATGGCATCCACTGCAGAAACTCCCCTCTTCATCAATTAATAATGATGTCTCCTGGGAGTGAATCTTGTGGCATGAAGTGCACGAAAAATCCTGTCCGAAATGTGGATCAAAACCTGTAGCCCTGATTCCTTTATGGGGCTGATGGCATGTTGTGCAGGTGCTTTCAGTTTCAGGGGCTAATGTTTTGGACGGATTTCCAATATTATCAACTGAAGGGTCTTCAACATGAATTTCTCCTCCACTGTGACAACTGGTACATCCAATCTCAATATTCGGCTTGGTTATCTCCGATGAAAGACGGTGGGTTGTAAACGATAAGCCGATATTATAATCTTCATGGCAGGTCAGGCAGACATCATCTTCGATTTTTTCTGTTTGTGAAAAAACCGGAGAGTAAATGAGAAGAACAGCTGCAATGACTGCTGTAATTCTGTCAATCCTCAAAAGACCATCCATTTTAATATCTTTCTTTTTACTCAAGGCTATCTCCTTGATTATATCATTTTAATGTTCTATTATCAGTATAATAAAATACAAAGTCAATCTATTTTGTTATATTTTTCACAAGAAAACTAAATTGACTTAAAAAATCCAGTTTAGGCTATTGTAACACTATTACAAATAATAAGATAAAAATACACAAAAAGATAAATTATTCGATATTTATTAACATGTTAATATTGGTAATTTATGTGATTTTTAGTGGTTTTAAGATGTTTTATTAATTTTTGTATTATAAAGATATAAGAGATTTGTATGTCTATTAATCATTTCGTAAAGCTTCAACCGGATTAACTCTTGCTGCTCGTGAAGCAGGGTAGAGACCGGCTGCTAAACTGACTAATAAACCAAACATAAAGGCGACCAGGATTAACCAAACAGGAAAATCAAAAAATTCGAGAGCGTCAATCTCTTCTATCCCCTCTTTAGCCATATAAGTTTTGGCAATAACAGAGGCTAACCGAGTTATTAACCAGCCAAATATAATTCCAAGTACAGCCCCGATAGAACCAATCAAACCGGATTCTACCAGAAAAAGAAGTCGTATATCCTTTTCATCAGCTCCTAATGATTTAAGAACACCGATCTCCCGCCGTCTTTCCATTATTGACATAACCATTGTATTAATGATGCTGAGAGATGCTGTAATCAGAGCAATTAACCCTACCAAACCCAGCCCCATGTTGAAATAGAAAAAGAACTTCTGGATTTCTTCAAACTGTTCTACAAAACTGAATGCTCTGAACCCCATTTTCTCAATAGCTTCGATTACATTTTTATGTATAACATTTTGGTCAATTTTAAGAGTTATTTTTGAAAAATATTTAGTATCAGTCGGTTTGTCTGATAAAGAGAAGAGGGTCCCTTCCTGCAACGATGAAAGCATTTTTGTGGGATCATTGCTCATATTTCCTGAACCATATTGTGAAGCTGACTTAACCGGCATTATTATCGGCTCGATACTGGTTCGGCCATGTCTTTGACCTTTTAAGATACCGCATATTGTAAAGGTATCTGAAACAACAACAAGGTTATTCATATAACCATCAAGAAATCTGGAAATTGCCTCTTTAATTTCATCTGAGATCATTCTAAATAAATTATCTCGCTTTATCAATGAGTCTAAAGACTCCGATCTGATTGTTTGCAGATAGTCATCATTAATAAGGGAGTCGATGGAACTAATAATAAATGATCTCAATTGCGACCAGCTTTTCAGTGAATCCAATGTGGAGAGTGAAACCCGGTTGAGATATTCCTCATTAATAAGGGAATTAATTGATTCAAGAGTGATTTCATCAATCTGATCAGCATTTATAAGGCTGTCCCATTCTAAAGTATATCTTGGTTGGAGAGTATCATCATGTCTGAAATCCAGAATGGTGGCAAGTCCGCTATCGACACTGTTAATTTTGGCTGTAATTATTACCGTTTGGCCTATTAATGAATCAAGATTATCAATATTCAGACGGTCCGTCAATTCACTGGTTATAATCACCTGTTTGGAACTGTCACTTTTAAATATTTGTCCCTTTTTTAGCTCTGAAAATTGTTTGGTATTAAGAGCCGCTACGGATAGAGCCTGAGCGTTAGTATTTAGCTGGGTATCAGCAATTGAAATTGATACCGAGAAAGCATCATAAGGGAAAGCAAGTAAAACACCAGGAATTGATGACAAACTGTCGAGTGCCACTTGATTTAGGATTGGAGCAACAGTTGTGTCGCTGATATCATCTTTCTTAGCCGGATAAACCTGAATTGTTGAAAGTAAACCCAATTTTTCAAACTGATCATTGATATTTTTCTGCATTCCGGCTCCAAAAGAAACCATCGAGATAAAAGCCGCAATCGCAATCACAACTCCTGAAATTGTCAGAGAAGCACGAAGTTTCATCCGCCAGAGATTACCGGTTGATATTTTGATGTAATCAGTAAATGTCATGATATTTCATCTTCCATCCGGCCATAGTTCATTCTGACAATGCGATGAGTATATTTATTTGCAAGATTTAAATCATGAGTAGCCAAAAGAATTGTCAAGCCTTGATTAACCTGTTCAGTCAATAATTCAGCTATTAGCTGTGAATTCTCCTGATCAAGATTCCCGGTAGGTTCATCGGCAAAGAGAATCTCCGGTCTTTTTACAAGAGCTCGGGCAATTGCCACTCTTTGCTGTTCACCACCAGAGAGACTCCCTGGTTTGTGGTCCATCCGTTCACCCAATCCTATTTGTTTAAGCATTTCAGAAGCTTTCAATTTTCTTTGATTGGCGGGGATATCGCAAAAATATAAGGCAAGTTCAACATTCTGGAGAGCTGTAAGATGTGCAATCAGATTAAATGATTGAAAGATCATACCCACTTTTTTGGCGCGATAAGCCGAGAGTTCGGTCCGATTTAATGATGATAATGCAACCCCTTCATACTCTATTTGACCGGATGTCGCTGAATCCAATCCAGCCAGAAGATTGAGAATTGTTGATTTGCCTGAACCGGAAGCCCCCACTATTCCAAGGAACTCACCTTTTTTCAACTTCATATTGACATCATTTACCGCACGTATCTCTTCCGAACCATGCTGATAAAAGCGACAAAGTCTTACAGTTTGAATCAATTGAGAATCCATAATATCAATAGTACGATTTATTTATAGCCTTGTTCAATTAAATTAAATAAAAAAACCGATCACAATAAGTTAGCAAAGTGATCGGTTAATATAGAAATATCAAAATTAGAATTGTGATTTCAGGTCTTCATAAGCCTTTTCAGCATCATTTAGAGCTTTTACCATCGCTGTTTTTTCGATTTCAAAACTATTTTCATCGGCATTCTGGAGTTTTTTTAACTGTTCAGAAAGAATATCTTTCTTTTCGAGAGCAATTTTCATCGAAGCTTCAATCGGCTTCAAGAGAACTTCAGGTGCCCCTTCTTTTTTTAGTTGGAGAGTCTCAATTCTCTGATCGAAATCACTGATGGCATCTTTTACTCTTATTACATAATCATTTTTAAGATCTTCGAACCGAGCCTGGGCGCCTGCCGATATTTTATACTTATCAGTAGATGCTGAAGATGCAGAACTTTCAACGGATGGTTGCTTTTGACTGTCTGGCTCCGATTTACTGCACCCCATATAAAAAAGTGCTGAAACCATAACCATTATCAAGATGATCTTCTTCATCCGGGATTCTCCCTTTTTATTAATTATTATAATATCTAATTATACCTTCAATATTAATGATTTATCTGGCCTTCGTCAATAATGAATGAGGAGGAAAGTTCAAATCAACCTGAAAGATAAAAAATATTAATTAAGCTTCATGAAAACAGGAGTGTTGAGGTCGCAATTCAATTCTCTGTTATCTTTTTATACTTGCCATGATATAATTATGGTTCTAAATTTAAATTCAATGAAAAAAGACTTGCGAATCAGAGATAATTTGGATAAATATAGTCTTAAATTTTTCTGAAATTTTATTTTAATATCATTTATTATTAAAATAATGATGGGAACTTTGATAATTGGTTGGCGTTGTATTGCGAAATAAGATTTAATGATCTACGAATTTCACATATTCGGTGTGATTGTTGGCAATATTAACATTGTAATTTTGTTTTGAGAATAATTTTTGAATAATTAAAATGATAAATTATATAAGTAACTTATTACAATTAACCAAACCGTCAATAATGCTTCTGGTCGTTACATCCGGTGCGACTGCTCTTATAATAGAGGGGAGTATGTTGAAACACCCTTTGTTGTTCATCATTTTTATCATCGGGTTGTTTTTGACTGGAGGCAGTGCCAATGCTTTGAATCAATATTTTGAACGTGATATAGATGCCCGCATGGAGCGAACCAGTGCCAGAAGACCTCTTCCGACTAAAAAAATATCAAGCAACGCTGCTCTTGTTTTTGCCTCTGGAATCGGGATTGCCGGCATAATTATTTTGTGGTATTCATTTAATATGCTGACCGCGATGCTCTCTTTGGGGACTATTTTATTTTATGGCCTCTTTTATACTCTCTGGCTCAAACCGAATACCAGTTATAATATTGTAATCGGTGGAATTGCCGGTGCGATGGCTCCTATCGGAGCCTGGACGGCCGCAACCAATTCAATTACAATTATGCCCTGCCTTCTATTTTTGATAATATTCTTCTGGACGCCGCCTCATTTCTGGTCACTGGCTTTATATTTTAAAAATGATTATATAAAAACTAACCTCCCGATGCTTCCGGTTGTCAGTGGAGATAATGCTACCTACGATCAGATTTTTTATTATACATTAGTATTGGTAGCCTTTAGCCTGGCTCCGCTTTTTGTCGAATTCGGCTGGATATATTTAGTTGTTTCGGGCGGTCTGGGCGGAGTATTTATCCAGAAGGCATACCGAGCAAGAAAATTAAAAGATATTAATGTCGCCTGGGGAGTTTTTAAATTTTCATTGATTTATTTATTTTTGATTTTTGCCGCTTTGATACTTGATTCAGTTTTGTAAGGAATTATAAAGGATGAGACTTTTATAATGGCGCAGTTGTTTCCCAAATGGACTAATCAATTACCTACTTATGCAGCCATAGGGGGGATGTTTATTGCTGTATCTATAGTTGGTTTTATTTGGTATTATTTTTCCCCCTGGTATACCGATGTTGGATACAAACCGGTTCAACCGGTTAAATACAGCCACAAGCTTCATGCCGATGATCTCGGTATCGACTGCCGTTATTGCCACAATTTTGTTGAAAAATCACCGAATGCCAATCTTCCGCCAACCCAGACCTGTATGAACTGCCACACCATTATCAAGTCTGACAGTGAAAAACTGTTAGTGGTCAGAGAGAGTTGGATGACCAATAAACCCATTGAATGGGTAAGAGTGCATAAATTGCCTGATTACGCTTATTTTGACCACAGCATACACTTGAATGCCGGAGTGGGATGTATCAGTTGTCATGGTAATATAGCCAAGATGGAGGAGGTAAAACTCGCCAAGCCTTTGAGCATGTCATGGTGCCTTGATTGTCATCGTGATCCGGCTATCCAGTTGCGTCCGGTTTCAGAGATTACCAATATGGATTGGGAACCGCCGGCAAACCAATTGGAAATTGGACATAAAATAATGGAAGAAAGAAATATTTTCCCCACAACCGATTGTTCGGGATGCCACAGGTAAGAGATTTATGCGATTTGGGAATGCGATAAATAATGAACTCTAAGAGTATTACAAATACAGAGAGTATTATAAATACCGATCCGGTCGAACCTCAGCTTGTTGAAGGAAAAGAGACTTTTCACAGTCTGACTGAAACAATAAGCTCTATAACCGAGAAGAAAACTCCGAAACTGTGGTATCTTGCTTTTGGAGGAGCTCTCTCTCTGTTATTGATACTTTTTGGTTCAATTGGGTTTTTGTTTTGGGAGGGGATAGGAATCTGGGGTTTAAATAATCCCGTTGGCTGGGGATGGGCTATTATCAATTTTGTCTGGTGGGTTGGTATAGGCCACGCTGGTACTTTGATTTCAGCTATTCTATTTATCCTTCGTCAGCATTGGCGGACATCGATCAACCGGTTTGCAGAAGCCATGACTTTGTTTGCTGTGTCATGTGCTCTTATCTTCCCGGGTATTCATGTCGGTCGTGTCTGGATTGCTTATTATTTGTTTCCGTTGCCAAATCAGATGGGGATGTGGCCCAATTTCCGGTCGCCATTACTCTGGGACGTCTTTGCGGTAGGGACATATTTTACCGCATCACTCCTGTTCTGGTATACCGGCCTTATTCCAGATTTGGCAACGTTCAGGGATAGAGCTACAAAGAAAATTAAAAAATTTATTTTTGGTACTCTCGCTTTAGGATGGCGCGGTGGCAATCGTCAGTGGCGTCATTATGAATTAGCCTATCTTTTGCTGGCTGGTATCTCCACTCCGCTCGTACTTTCGGTTCATAGTGTGGTCAGTACCGACTTTGCCGTAAGTATTCTTCCCGGCTGGCATACAACGATTTTCCCGCCCTATTTTGTAGCCGGAGCTATCTTCTCAGGATTTGCCATGGTAGTAACCCTGACTATTATAGCCCGTAAGATTTATTCGTTAGAACATTTAATAACGATCAATCATCTGGAGAAGATGAACAAAATCATGCTTATGACGGGTATGATGGTTGGCTATGCTTACAGCATGGAATTTTTTATCGCCTGGTACAGTGGCAATATCTACGAACAGTTTGCTTTTATAAATAGAGCCTTTGGGAATTATGCCTGGGCGTACTGGACGATGATTACATGCACTGTGCTGGTGCCGCAGATGTTCTGGGTGAAAAAATGGCGGCGTAAAGTTGGCTTAATGTTTGTAGCCAGTATTCTGATAAACGTAGGTATGTGGTTTGAAAGATTTGTAATAGTAGTTACTTCCTTGTCGCGCGATTTTCTCCCATCAAGCTGGGATTATTATAAACCGACCATTTGGGATATCAGTACTTTTGTGGGGTCGTTTGGGCTTTTCTTCACCCTGTTTCTCCTCTTTATCCGTTTTCTGCCTATGATTTCTATGACAGAAATAAAAGGTGTCTTACCTGAAGCAGACCCGCACTACACTCCGGCAGGGGGGAGCCATGAGTAATATCCAGACAAAAAATATTGTAGGGGTTCTGGCTCGATTTAAAAATCCAGCTGAATTATTGGCTGCGGCAAAAAAGACACGTGATGCCGGTTATAAAAATTTCGATTGCCATTCTCCATTCCCCATTCATGGTCTTGATGCGGCTATGGGTTTAAAGCGTTCACCCCTGGGTTGGATCGTTGGCTTGGGAGGACTTGTTGGTACATCAGGCGCCTTGGCCCTGCAATGGTGGGTAAGTTCAGTTGAATATCCTCTTGTCATTTCAGGGAAACCATTTTTCAGCTATCAAGCTTATCTGCCTGTCTCATTTGCTCTGGGCGTTTTATTAGCGGCCGCGACAGCTCTGATTGGAATGTTAGCTTTGAACGGTCTGCCAAGATTTAATCACCCGGTCTTTAATTCTGATAAATTTGCCCAGGCATCCGACGATTCCTTTTTTATCAGTATTGAAAAAAGTGATCCTAAGTTTTATATTGAAAAAGTAAAATCATTTTTTGAATCTATCGGCGGGACTGATATAGAGGTGCTTGAGGAGTAATGGTGATGAAGATACACTTAATAATAATATCACTAATACTGCTGGCAGTAACATTGTTCTTTCCCGGCTGTACTCGTGAACGGACTTCAGAAAAACCTCCTATTCATCTGAATCCTAATATGGATCATCAGGAAAAATATAAGGCTCAGGCTGAAAGCAAGTTTTTTGCAGACGGAGCAACCATGCGGTCACCGGTTGAAGGGACCGTTGCCAGAGGTGAACTTCGCGAAGATACAGAATATTTCACCGGTAAAGATAAAGAGGGTAATTTTATTAAAAAAGCTCCCGTTGCTTTAACTATGGACGGGCTAAAACGGGGTCAGGAAAGATTTAATATTTATTGTTCTCCTTGCCATAGTAAAGTCGGGGACGGCATGGGTATAATTGTTGAAAGGGGTATGGTCCCGCCTCCGTCGTTTCATATTGATCGCATAAGAGATATGAGTGATGGTGAGATATTTGATATTATCACAAACGGAATACGGAACATGCCATCGTACAGGCATCAGATAGACTCCGATGACCGCTGGTTGATAATTTTATATCTGAGAGCTTTACAGAGAAGCCAGAATGCTAAGCTTAAGGATGTCCCTGAGCAATCGAGAGAGACGATCAGGTGATTATGGAATTTAACAATGAAACATATCGGTTAACCGGTATAAATAAAATATCAGTAATGGCGGTTGTAATCTGTCTGATAGGTATTATTGCAAGCGGGATTGGGTATTTTACTGATATTGATCAATTTTTGCATTCCTGGCTGATCTCTTTTGTCTTCTGGGTCATGTTAGGGGTTGGCGGACTCTTCTTTGGAATGATACATCATCTCACCGGCGCTAATTGGAGTGTTGTGGTCAGGCGGCTGTTTGAAAACATAATGGTTGTTACCCCATTCATGTTTATCTTCGCAATTCCATTAATATTTAATTTAGATAATTTGTACAGCTGGAGCATCCCCGAAGTAATGCACGCTGATCATCTGCTCGAAGGAAAAGAACCTTTTTTGAATGATACTTTTTTTGTCATCAGATTTGTCGGATATTTTGTCGTCTGGTTTATCCTGAGCCGATTATTATATAACAGCTCTTTAAAACAGGATAAGGGAGAAGCACAAATTAAAAGAATGCGGACGATCAGTGCTCCCGGAATGATTCTGTTTGCATTGTCACTTACTTTCGCCGCTTTTGATTGGCTAATGTCGCTTGATGCTCACTGGTACTCAACGATTTTCGGAGCATATATATTTGGCGGATCGGTTCTCTCAGCGATGAGTTTCCTGACACTCTTTGTCTTTCAAATGAAGCGGAAAAATATATTAACCAATATCATCACGCCTGAACATTATCATGATTTTGGCAAGCTCTTGTTTGCATTTATCATCTTCTGGGGCTATATGGCTTTCTCGCAGTATTTTCTTATCTGGTATGGAAATATTCCCGAAGAGACGGTCTGGTTTTTGGAACGCTGGCAGGGGGGATGGAAGACAATTACATTGATGATCGTTTATGGACATTTTGTGATCCCCTTCTTTTATCTCTTCCCGCAGGGCGTTAAACGAAATCTTACAGCTTTGTCAATCATGGCGGTCTGGATTTTAGCGGCCCATTGGCTCAATTTGTACTGGCTGGTTATGCCCGGATTTTTACATGAGCATGTTCATTTTTCATGGATGGATGTTTCAACCATGATGGCTATGGGCGGGTTTTTTGTGGCGGTATTTTTATATTATACCAGGTCCCAGCCATTGGTGCCGGTAAAAGACCCCGGATTGGGAAAATCTATTAAATTTGTGAATCATTAATATGAACGATTTGAATCATAATAAGAATAACGACAACGACAACGCCGGTTATGAACATAAAGATGTCAGTGGTAGGAGCGTCATCCTCTATGGCATCATTGGGGTTATTGTTATTGCAATATTTTCATTCTTGCTCGTCGAATACTTTGATGTGGAGACTGAGAAGATGATTGATGAGATGGTCCTGGAGCCTAAATCTGAAGCGATTGTTAAATTGCATACCAGAGAGGCTGAGGAACTTTCCACCTATAAATTATTAGATCCAGAAAAAGAGATTTATCGGATCCCTATTGACAGTGCAATGGTTATAGTTGTTAATGAAGCGGCAAATAAAAAGTAATTGTAAAATATGTTAGTTTATATGCATAAATTTGTTCCGAGTATACTTCTGTTATTAAGCTTAATATTAGGTCTATTTATGCCAGCTTTTGGCCAGGTGGTAGAGGAAAAGCCGGAGCAATTGAAGAATATTGATGTGGTAGAGCATCTGGGTGACTCAATCCCGCTCAATCTTGAGTTTGTCCGGGATAACGGTGATACTGTAAACTTTGAATCTTATTTTCATCAGGGCAAGCCAGTTGTTTTGGTTCTTGGGTACTATACCTGTCCGATGTTATGCAACCTGGTTATGAATGGCCTTACCAACAGTATCAATGAACTGGTTTGGCAGCCGGGAAATGAATACCAGATTGTAAGTGTGAGTATTGACACCACCGAAACCGATCTTGTCGCCGGAGCCAAAAAGGCAAACTACTTAAAAGAGATTAAATTCAAGAATATGGAAAATGGCTGGGATTTTTTAACAACCTCGGGTCATAATACTGCTCTTCTGGCCGAAGCAGTTGGTTTTAAATATTTCTACGATGAAGATCAGAAGCAGTATGCCCACCCGGCGGTACTGGTTGTTTTAACTGAAGATGGTGTGATCTCGCGCTACCTGTATGGTATCGAATACAAAGAACGCGATTTCAGGCTGGCTTTACTGGAAGCTTCTGAGGGGAAAATAGGAAGTACGGTCGATAGATTAATTTTATACTGTTTTCATTATGATCCTGATGCTGGTAGTTATACTGTGTTTGCCGGCAATGTGATGAAAGCGGGCGGCGTTTTAACAGTCGTTGTTTTAGGTTCTGTCATGGCCTTCCTGTGGTGGCACGAACGCAGGAAAAGAAAAGTACGCGGTTCATATTTAAATAAAAGCAAAAGTAAGGTAAATTAGGAATGGATTCCACTCTGACAACATCACTATATCAGGGCAGCTCTACAATTTCAAACGAAGTTGATGCTCTGTTTAGCTTCTTAATTTACAGTTCAATTGTATTTTTCTGTATTGTCGTTTTCGCAATTATATTGTTCAGCCTCAGGTATCGGCATCGTGAAGGTACAGAAAAGGAGACTACATCGGGGGTTGACCACAATCTCAAACTTGAGTTGGCCTGGTCAATTATACCAACTATTCTGGTGATGATTGTATTTATTTGGGGATTTAATGTCTATCTCAAAATGAATGTTGCTCCTAAAGATGCTCTTGAAATCAAAGTGACCGGACAGAAATGGTTCTGGACATTCGATTACCCCGAAGGGGCAAATACGGTTAATGAACTGGTAGCTCCGGTTGGCAAGCCGGTCAAACTGCTTATGTCATCAAAGGATGTTATCCATAGTTTTTATGTCCCTGATTTCCGAATTAAAATGGATGTACTCCCGAATCGTTATACGATAACATGGTTTGAAGCGACAAAGATCGGAATATACAATCTTTTTTGCACTGAATTTTGCGGTACTGGCCACTCCGAGATGATTGGTAAAGTACGGATTGTAACGGTTGCAGAATATAATCAATGGTTGGAGAGCAATACTTTATCCGCCAACGCAAATGTTCCTCCAGAGGAACTTGGCGCTGCATTATTTTCTCAGAAAGCATGCAAAACCTGCCATAGTGTCGCAGGAAAAACTCTGACCGGACCGCATCTAAACGGTATTTACGGAACAGAAGTGGATATCGCCGGAGGAAGTAGAATTCTCGTTGATGAAAATTATATACGAGAATCACTCCTCGATCCGCAGGCTTCGATTGTGGCCGGGTTCCAACCGGTGATGCCGACTTTTCAGGGGATTTTAAAAGATAGAGAGATTGATGCTCTTATCGCTTATATCAAATCTATTAAATAGATTGGTTGATTTATGAATGAAATACCAGAAGTAAATTATTTAAATAAAACAAAAGGGATCAAGTCCTGGATATTTACACTCGATCATAAGCGGATTGGTGTTTTATATCTTTTTAGCATCATGGCCGCTTTCTTTCTGGGAGGCGTATTTGCCATTCTGATCAGGCTGGAACTGTTAAGTCCGGAAAAAGTTTTAATGGATGCCCATACTTACAATCAGGTGTTTACCCTGCATGGGGCAGTCATGATTTTTCTCTTTATTATCCCTTCAATACCGGCTGCTTTGGGCAACTTTCTTCTGCCACAAATGATTGGGGCCAAAGATGTCGCTTTCCCCAGATTGAACCTGGCCAGTTGGTGGATTTATATCCTGGGTTCCATATTTGCTGTCATTTCTATTGCTGCCGGTTCGGTAGATACCGGCTGGACTTTTTATACGCCATACAGTACAACTACCAATACTTCAGTCATAGCGATGACTTTGGGAGTCTTTATCCTGGGCTTCTCCTCGATTTTTACAGGCTTGAATTTTATTGTCACTATTCATAAAATGAGAACCCCCGGACAGACATGGTTTAAGCTTCCATTATTTGTCTGGGGTTTATATGCCACGGCCATTATTCAGGTATTAGCTACACCCGTTTTGGGGATAACGATGATACTACTCATAATGGAGCGTGTAGCGGGAATCGGAATATTCGATCCGGCTATGGGGGGAGACCCGGTTTTGTATCAGCATTTCTTTTGGTTCTATTCCCATCCAGCGGTATACATTATGATCTTGCCCGGTATGGGGATAATAAGCGAATTGATATCAGTCTTCTCCAGAAAGAAAATTTTTGGCTATAAAGCCATTGCTTTTTCCAGTCTGGCTATTGCATTTATAAGTTTTCTGGTCTGGGGACACCATATGTTTGTCAGCGGGCAATCTCAGTTAGCTTCCCTGATATTTTCATTTTTGACCTTCTTTGTCGGAATACCATCGGGGATCAAAGTATTCAACTGGCTGGCGACTATGTATAAAGGGAAAATTAGTTTTGAATCCCCCATGTTATATGCCTTTTCGTTTTTGTTTTTGTTTACAATCGGCGGGTTGACCGGAATATTTTTAGGATCACTTGCTGTGGATGTCCATCTGCATGACACTTACTTTGTGGTTGCCCATTTCCATTATGTAATGGTCGGAGGGACTGTGATGGCCTTCCTCGGTGGTATTCACTACTGGTGGCCAAAAATATGGGGGAGGATGTACAACGAACGCCTGGCAAAAATTTCCGCGGCGCTGGTCTTCATTGGTTTCAACATGACTTTTTTCACTCAGTTTATTCTGGGCTTTGAAGGGATGCCGCGCCGTTATTATACCTATCTTGATCAGTATCAGCCATTGCATGGATTTTCTTCTGTTGGTTCCTGGGTTATGGCGGTTGGATTTATTCTGATGGGGTATTATTTGATTCATTCTATTTATAAAGGAAAGCCTGCCGGGAATAATCCCTGGGGAGCCCTTACAATGGAATGGACAAATTCTTCGCCACCCCCGACTGAAAACTTTTTGGTTGATCCTGTTCTGACTCATGGTCCGTATGATTACGATAAAATTATGCCGGAAAGGACATTTAAAGGATGAGCGATAATCATACTATAGATCATCCGGAACATCTGGCTCATCATTTCCATGATTCCGGGCAACAGAGTGAATCGGCCAAAATGGGGATGTGGATTTTTCTTCTAACTGAAATCCTGCTTTTTGGCGGTTTGTTTGTTGCTTATACCGTCTATCGGGTATGGAACCCGGATATGTTTATCAACGCTCATAAACAGCTTAATGTTTTTATGGGGGGATTGAATACGGTGGTTCTGATTACCAGCTCCATAACAATTGCTCTTGCAATCCGCTCCATTCAGTTAGATGATCGAAAAAATTCAATTAAATTGCTTATTGCCACTCTGCTTTTAGCCGGAGCTTTTCTTGTGGTAAAATATTTCGAATATAGCCATAAGTTCCACCTTGGCCAGCTTCCGGGCGAATACTATACTTTCAAAGGAATCGAAGGAACCAATCCGCATGTCTTTTTCAGCGTCTATTTTCTGATGACCGGACTTCATGGCATTCATGTTATCGCTGGAATTGGTGTGATCTCCTGGGTGCTGCGCAAAACAATTAAGGGCCAGTTCTCATCAAGCTATTACACTCCGATGGAATTGTCCGGCCTCTATTGGCATCTGGTTGATATCATCTGGATTTTCTTGTTCCCTTTACTTTATTTGATAGGCTAAAAAATGGAAAATAAAAATCACACTGCTGAACATCATATTATACCTTTAAAGACATATCTGGGTGTAGGAGCAATTCTATTCTTTTTAACAGCTGTTACGATTTGGGTTGCTCAGGTTAACCTGGGGGGGTGGAATGCTGTGGTTGCAGTTTCCATTGCTGTAATTAAGGCAACTTTTGTGGCACTAATTTACATGCATCTGAAATATGATAATAAAATATATTCGGTTATCTTTTTAACAGCTTTGGTCTTTTTAGCGATTTTTATCGCATTAACAATGTTTGATATTGCCAACAGGGGTAATGTTAATGAGAGTACGGATAAACCAATTAATAAGAATGCCAGAATTTATGATAACCTTGTGATACCGGATTCTTTATCGGTTAAGCCCGATTCTCTTTTAGAAGGTAATGCTGATTCTGTTTCTATAAATAATGGGGAAGAACATTAGAATATAAATTAAGGGGAAATATTTAAATCAGAAACAATCTGATTCAAACGGGGATGGTTGACATATGAAAAGTTTCATGAAACTGGCTTCAATAGCCACGTTTGCTACTTACTGTCTGATATTTGTCGGTGGATTGGTTCGTGTCTCCGGTGCTGGCTTGGGCTGTCCCGACTGGCCCAAATGTTTTGGGAGCTGGATTCCGCCATTAAATATCAGTCAGCTTCCGATAGATATTGATCCCAACTTATTTAATTTTACCTTAGCATGGATCGAATATATAAATCGTCTGTTTGGGATGATAGTTGGGATTTTAATTGCAGTAGTTGCATTCTGGGCGCTAATTAAATTTACGAAACAGATTAGAATTGTGGTTCCCTCTGTGCTGGCCGGAATTCTGGTTGCATTTGAAGGGTGGCAGGGAAGCCAGGTAGTCGCATCGGGATTGGAGCCGATCATTGTATCGGCCCATTTAGTGATCGCTTTTATTATTGCCAGCTTGCTTCTTTATGTTACCCAGCAGGCTTATTACCGAATTAATCCCGACACGGAAAATAATTCATCTTATCCGGAGAAAGCCAGAGCATTAGTGGGAATCTTGTGGATTTTATCCATTATACAGGTAGTTTTGGGGACGCAGTTTCGTGAGAATATCGAGCGGGCTGTCATGAAATTCCCATTATTGGGTGAATCCAGTCTGTTGATGCATGTTGGATGGGTAAAAGTAATTCACCCACTCCTCGGTATTGCTGTCGCCGCTTTGAGTTATTATATCTCTATCATGATTCTTAGTAAAAGCAAAAATCCGTCATCATTAAACTGGCAATCAGCCTGGGCTATGCTGGGCTTGGTTGTGATTTCATTATTTTTAGGTTTGCAGATGGTTGCCTTTGGGATCAATCCGGTCGCACAGGTTTTACATCTGTGGGTATCAGCCCTTATGGTTGGAGTAGTTTTAATTTCCTATACAGCTCTTGGCTATAAACAGGAGGCCTTATGAGTACAAAAAAAACTTATCCCAAAATGCTGATTATGATTGTTGCGGCAATGCTCCTGTTTGGAATTATGGCAACTCTTGTAATCAATCAAGCCAATAAATCAAGATCCAACCTACAAATATGGAATACTCTCTCTGATTTTGAATTTACTGCTGCCTATAACGGCCAACCATTTGGTTTGGAGCAGATGAAAGGGAAGCTTACTGTTGTAGATTTTATTTTTACCCGCTGCAAATCTATCTGTCCGGTAACGATGTTGAATATGGCCGATTTATATAACCTCTATGAAGGCTCTGATAAAGTGCAGTTTGTATCTATTTCAGTAGATCCTGAAAATGATTCGCTGGCGGTGTTAAATGAATTCGGGAAGAAGTATGGAGTGCATGATAACCGCTGGATTTTTTTAAGGGCTCCAATCGAAGAGGTTGCCAGAGTATGTGAGAAGGATTTTATGCTTCCGGCTGAAAATCTTCCCGGAGGGCACACCTCAAAATTTATTCTGGTTGATCAGGATGGAAATATAAGAAGCTACCATGAAGGGCTTGACAGCGATGCTATGAATGCTCTTAAAAATAATATCCGCCAGTTAGCCAGGAAAATGCCATGAGTATCAGCGATCTTCCTCTTGTAAATGCTGTTCTTAATACATGCAGTTTTATTCTATTGGTATCAGGATATATTTTTATTAAGAAAGGGGATAGGGCGACCCACAAAAAGTTTATGATCTCGGCGACAATAACATCGGCTTTGTTTCTGATTTCATATGTTATTTATCACAGTGCGGTTGGTTCGGTTCCATACCCTTATCATAACTGGACCCGAACACTTTATTTTATCATTCTTATTCCGCATATAATATTAGCGGCTTTGATGGTACCGTTTATTTTGACCCTGCTGCGATTTGCATTTAAAGAGAAATTCGATAAACATAAAAGGCTCGCAAAATTCATCTGGCCGGTCTGGATCTTTGTCTCTTTAAGCGGCTTGGTAATTTATCTGATGCTGTATCATCTTTAATGAGTTTGTTTTTACAATTCCAGATCAGGAAATTTCAATTTGTTAAAGGGAATTGAAATCGATCTTCTCCCTTTATAATCAGGGGGGTTGCTCTGGAATTTAATATAATCATTATTAATTCTGATAGCTACTTTACAGTTATCAGGAATATAAAATGTCATCCCGGACAAATCATCTATAGCTGGAATATAATTACCCTCAACATCATTCTTAATATTATCAATTACAATCGTGACAGAATCATCGTTTTGATTATAGTGCCAATTCAGGAATTTATGATGAACATTATAGTTTAACAATCTGCTGGTCGTTGTTACAAACAGGTCACCTATAT
>JBDRQG010000377.1:0-5916 GCA_043826475.1 bacterium | reverse complement strand
TTTATCTTTTGGAACTAGTAATAAAAAAACAATGGATCTAATAGGGCTTTGCGCAACTTCTGCTACTGAATTTTCGATTAACTATCCACTATCATATGCTAATCAAGATATTGGACTAAAAACCTTAAATCCATCTGAAATTACTAAATGGGCAGTCCGTAATTTTATAGATATCAGAGATTTCCTCAAAGGTGGAGGTGAAATTATAGCGTATGAAAATTATCGTGGGCCAGGGAACATCCCAATCAGATTCAATTTGCGCCCTACTATAGGTGGGCACGATTATGGCACAAAGGCTAAGGCCAATGATTATATTTATCGGTGGAAAGTTCAAATAGAATACCTGGAAACTTTTGGTAATACACCAGATATTAAAACAATTGATCTGGGAAAATTTAGATTAGTACCGAAAGATGGAATATATGATCCCGCTCCTGGGTATGTCTGGGACCACGTTCAATCTTTAGAAGAAGCAAATAAATATTTTCCGGTTCGTAACGGGAATTTTGCAATGATACATTTGCAGTATCCAATTCTCTTTGATAAAGTGGGTAAATATAAAATATCATTAGTTGAGTACCTTTCAGCAAATAATCCAGAAATTAGAGCAGAGACGGAAATAAATATTAAGTCTGATTTTCAATATTTTCCAATAGGCTATAAAGATATATTGACGACAACCAGTGGAAATTTAAAATTTTTTAATTTGGAAGATATCAGTTGGTCGCTGGTTAATACAAATTTTACTGAGAATATCATCCACGGTTTTGATGATATTTCATCGTATTCTATAAAAGACGGCAGATACTTATTAAATGGAGAAGGGTGGTGCCAAAAAAGCAAAGTTAAATTTAACATTCAGTTATATAAAAATAAAAATGGCTTCTACATAAGTTCTCCTTCCGACTTAGATAGTGATAATGATGGGTGGCCGAATATAATCGATAATGCTCCAAATCACCCCAATATTGATCAGTCTGATACAGATGAAGACGGTGTTGGAGATGTTTGCGACACTGATGACGATAACGACACCATGCCCGATGAATGGGAACAATTATACTCGGAATATAATGGTGGACCTGGCTTAGATCCTTTGGTAGATGATGCTGGTTTGGATCTGGATGATGATGGATATACAAACCTGGAAGAATATAATGCTGGTACCATTCCGAATGACGCAAATTCAAAACCTGATACCATCGATTTGAATGATGGATTAGTAGCATATTACCCCTTCAACGGCAATGCCAACGATGAAAGTGGAAGTGGCAAAAACGGAATTTTAGAGGGTAGCCCTACTTTCATTTCTGGTGCGGAGGGTAATGCAATCCAAATAAGTCAGGATAATTACGTCAGAATACCAAATACATTTGTTCCAGGTAATGGTAGCTTTACTATATCTCTATGGTATTCTACTCCTGGTCAATATGAAGATTTTAATTACTGTGGACACCTGCCCCTTTTCACTATCCAAGGAGGAGACTTTACAGAGGGAGTCGTTTTATCCCTTGAAAGAGATTATGCCCCTAATCTCAGGCTTCAAGTTACACCAGAATATAATAACTCCCAAAGTATATTTACAAGTGCACCATATAATGCCTGGCATAATGTAACTGCTGTTGTTGATAGATTGAACTCAATCGTCGCTCTATATATTGATGGTGAAATTTCAGTAACAGAACCATTGAACATTTCGGGGAGCCTAAATCCAACAATGGACATGTTAATCGGTGCATATGACTATATAACTACAAGGAATGGCTGTGAGAGAGTTATATCAGGAAATATAGCTTTAGATGAACTTCGAGTTTACAATAAAGCTCTTTCAACATCAGAGATTCAGGGGCTTGCAAATATGGGTTTGAATCAAGGTCTCGTAGCATATTACCCTTTCAACGGCAATGCCAACGATGAGAGCGGAAATGGACATGATGGTGCTATTAATGGCGCAATTCTAACGACAGACCGTAACGCTAATGCGAATAGCGCCTTTCAATTTGATGGAATTGATGACTATATCATAATAGACGATTCACCAGAGTTAAATATAACCAGAACATTAACAATAATTGCCATGGTTCAGTTAAACGACGCCTCTCAACCATATGCAAGAATTGTATCAAGAGAAAATGCGTTCGAAGGAAACAGGCAATACAATTTAACACTTGATCAGACTGGAGAGTTAGTCAGAAGTATTTTGGACCCTGTTGGATCGATAAATACAGAATTAATTGGGTCAAATATAAATGATGGTAATTGGCATCAGCTTGCCATAACTTATGACAGTAATAATTCTTTTTGTCTATTTGTTGATGGTGTTTTAGAAAAGGAACTAAACGCCACATCTCCTTTAGGGAGTCAGAATTCTAACGTCGTTATCGGTGGCTTTGCAGGCAATCCAACAGAACTTTCTTTTTCCGGGAAAATTGATGAAGTCCGAATTTACAACCGAGTATTATCAGCATCAGAAATTCAAAAACTCGCTGGGCCTATTTTAAATAATGGTCTCATAGCATACTATCCATTCAACGGTAACGCAAATGATGAAAGTGGAAATGGGCATGATGGAATTGTTAATGGTGCAGAGCTATCTTCTGATCGATTTGGAAATGAAGAAGCTTCATACTTTTTTTCTGGGAATGATTATATAGTAATTTCTGATTCAGATACCCTTAATTTTAATAATACAACAATATCAGCATGGATAAAACTAACCGAAGACGTAGGAAATACACAATGGCGAATTGTCAATAGACAGGAAATAAACAATGCTGCAGCCTGGGGACTCGAAATTTTTGGACTGGGATACTCAAATAGCACAGGCAACACACCAACATGTCATTTTGGTGACAGTAATATTTGGCATAATACACTTGCAACTTCACATATTGATGTTGGGAAATGGTATCACCTTGTTGCAACTAATGACGGACTTAATCAAAAAATCTATATAGATGGAACCATTAGTGCTTCAGAACCAAGTTTAGGAGACGTTCTGTATAATATAAATTCTCCTATTGTCATAGGCAGAACAGCTCAATTAAATACTTTCTATTTCCAGGGATATATTGATGAAGTCCGCATCTACAACCGAGCTCTTTCAGCATCTGAAGTACAGAAATTATTTGATCAGGCCGGTCAGGGCTCTATCAGTAACGGTCTCGGAATGATATTTAATCTGATTCCGGCAGACACATTTATTATGGGGAGTCCAGAAGATGAATTTGGTCGAAATGTGATTGGTGTCGAAACACAGCATTTGGTATCATTAACACAATCTTTTTATATGCAAACAACAGAGGTAACGCAAAAGCAATGGGAAGCAGTTATGGGAAGTCTGCCTTCAAATTTATATAGTAATAGTTATGATTTTGGGATTGGTGATAATTATCCTGTATATTTTTTATCATGGGATGAGGTACAAAATTTCATAAATAAATTAAATAAAATGGGAATGGGGACATATCGATTACCAACAGAGGCAGAATGGGAGTATGCATGTAGATCAGGAAGTGCAACAGCGTTCGCGAATGGAGATATGAAAACAGGAACCAATAATTGTAGCGATAATACCAATTTGGATTCAATAGGTTGGTATTGTTATAATTCCGATAGCAAAATACATCCAGTTTCACAAAAGGAATCCAATGCATGGGGACTATATGACATGCATGGAAATGTTTGGGAATGGTGTTCAGACTGGTATATAAAAAATTGTATTTATTCACAGGGTATATGAGCAGCTGTAACACCCTGAAATCACAGATCAATATATAGAGTAATAACCTATTGAAATTATTGTAAAAAAATCTAGATTTTTGTTTTTTTATATGTTAAGCTCTTTTCATGGAGCTAAAGAGACCATTTACAGATGAAGAATTCCAGGCCACGCCAGCACCCGTTCGGCAGTATATTGTTCAGCTGGAAGATATTGTCATCAAACTATTCAAAGAAACAGAAGAATTAAAAAAGCGAGTATCAGATCTTGAAAATCGGCTTAATAAGAATTCACAAAATTCCAGCAAACCACCATCATCCGATTCTCCTTACAAAAAGCCTCCAAAATCAACTAAAAAAAGTAAGCGTAAGCGTGGAGGCCAAAAAGGCCACAAAGGTCATCATCAAAAATTAATGGAACCAACATCTGTAACCAATATAATCCCCAATACATGCTCGTGCGGTGCAACTGTTGACCCAGAGAGTTGCAAGCCATTCTATACCCATCAGATAATTGAGTTACCCAAAATAGAAATGGATATACAGCACTTCATCCTAAGCCAGGGAACCTGCTCCCAGTGTGGGAGGACGGTTAAGAGCCAGGTCCCCAAAGAGAACAAACCGGCTATGGCCCAAGGCTAAGCGCCTTGATCGCCGAAATCAGCGGGATACAGGGCAACAGTAGGGAAACGGTACGCACATTTTGCCAATCAGTTCTCGGTTTTTCAATATCCACAGGAGCCATTCAAAAGGTCATTGACCGTTCATCCGAAGCCCTTAAACCCGTATATAACAGAATTGGCAGTATTGCCCGTTCAAGCCACATCAACTATATTGATGAAACATCTTGGTTTCAACAAGGAACATTGAATTGGCTATGGGTGATGGCTAATGACACCGTTGCCTATTTTATGATTCATCGAAATCGATCAAAACAGGCATTTCAAGATTTGATCCAAGATTGGGAAGGCATCCTGGTCAGTGATAATTACGGTGTCTATACAAAGTGGGTCCATCTCAGGCAAACATGTCTGGCCCATCTGATTCGAAAAGCCAAGGGCTTGTCCGAAAGAAAAGACCCTACCACCAAAAAATTCGGGCAATTGATAACCAAAGACCTTCAGCTTCTTTGTCATTTTGCAAAAGAATTTCCAGGTAGTCAGGAATGGCAAACCTGGTACCAGCGTTTCACCGATTTGATTTTCGATCATCAGGAACACAAAGGGGAAGTCGGCACCTTAGCACGGTCATTGATCCGGCAAATTGAATCCCTATGGTTATTTCTTGACATTGTTGAAGTTGAGCCCACCAACAATTTTGCTGAACGGATGTTGCGTTATGGTGTTTTATGGAGAAAAAGAAGCAAGGGAACCCAAAGTCCAAAAGGAAATCAATGGGTGGAGAGAATACTTTCCTTCAAACAAACATGCTCTATCCGGCGGCTGGAATCTTTTCCAATATTGGAGAATTTGCTAAGTTCATATTTCAAAGAACAGGAACCAGATCTTTCATGGATCTGACTGACAATTACTCTCTCACCCTGTGAATGGATACAAAAAATTTAGGTTATGGTGCTGCAATAGATCCCACCGGTCCAACTTCAGGCTCGTACCGTGTAGTGCGAGGTGGTACTTTTGCACACGTTGCACAATATTGGCTTACGGCAACGATTCGTGCGCTGTACTGCAAATAGCACAACATTATTCAATTAAATCAACTAATAACAGCACATTTTTTGTTTTAATGAAATGACGAACAGTCAGTCTGTTCACCCCGAAAATCCTTGCAATTGCGCTGACGGATACCTTCTTTTCAAGTAGAAGCTTGATCTCATTTTCCTTGCCGGTGAGTTTTGTGATTTTGGTGAGGCTGCCCTTCGGTCTTCCGAGCTTCTTACCCTCCTTTTTCTTTCTGGCCAACGCTTCCATGGTGCGTTGAGAAATCAATCTCCGTTCGATTTCGGCCGACAAACCAAAAGCAAAGGCAAGGACTTTTGAATTGATATCGTTTCCAAGTCCGTATCTTTCCTTGTTCACCGGGTAACTCGGAACGGGTGTCGAGATTTCAACGCATTAAATACCTTTATTTATATTATATGAATCATTTTTAGCTATCGGACGATTTGAGTTTATTGGCGGTTTCAATTGGTCATAAATTATGGGACATAATATGCAATTATAAACGATATAAAAATCT
>JBDRQG010000376.1:0-3783 GCA_043826475.1 bacterium | reverse complement strand
CAGCTTCTTACAGCTCCGGTGACTCCGAGACAGATACTTCTGGGGAAAATAATACCTTATATTATACTTGCCTTTTTGGATGGATTTCTGGTTTTAGTTGTCGCCAAACTTCTTTTTGATATTCCCTTTGTCGGATCACGTCTGTTGTTGCTTGCATTCGGGTTTATTTATGTTGCCACAGCTCTTGCTTTGGGAATTTTAATTTCAGCTGTAACAAAAACTCAGCAGGTGGCAATGATGCTCGCTCAGACAGTTACGCTTCTTCCATCAGTGATGCTATCCGGATTTATTTTTGCCATAAAAAATATGCCGCTGCCGCTACAGCTTCTTTCGAGTATCATACCGGCAAAGTTTTTTGTAATAATTATCAGAGGTATTACGCTCAAGGGAGCAGGGCTTGAAATCCTGGCGGTACAGGGTTTGTATCTTATTCTTCTCATGGCTGTTTTGATGTTTATCGCTTCCAAAAAATTCTCAACCAGGATAGCATAAGATGAGACATACTCTTTTAGGATTGATAAAAAAAGAATTTATACAGGTTTTCAGAGACAGGAATATGATCCGCTTGATATTCCTGATGCCGGTAGTCCAGTTAATTCTATTCGGTTATGTGGTCAATATAGATGTCAAAAATATCAATCTTGATGTATATGATTTGGATCAATCCTATGAATCAAGAGAATTGATTCAAAAGGCTTCCGTTAATTCATATTTCATCCCCAATGATACTGTTATTGCTTTAAAAAATCTTGAAGATAATTTCCAGAACAGCTCCTCCGATATGGCTGTAATTATTCCTCCTGACTTTTCCGAAAACCTGATGAAAAAAGGCAAGCCGACAATCACCTTGATATCGGATGGCTCCAACGCCAACTCAACCTCAATCGGCATTGGCTATATGATGCAAATCATGCAATCGTTTAACCGCAACTATTATAATATTGAAACGCCGCTTGAGATGCGTTTCAACGTGCTTTATAATCCGGAAGCAGAGTCGGTATATTATATGGTTCCCGGTATTGTCGCCACCCTGCTTACGATGATTACCGTAATGCTTACTTCAATGGCTATTGTGAGAGAGCGGGAAATGGGAACCCTCGAACAGCTTCTGGTAACGCCCATCAAGGGAAGAATGCTGCTTCTTGGAAAGCTTATTCCATTTGCACTTTTAGGATTGTTTGAGATTATCATAGCCCTGACAGTTGGAGTATTCTGGTTCAACGTACCATTTGTTGGCTCGCCACTACTTCTCTTTTCTTTATCAGGGTTATATTTAATCACTCCGCTGGGGATTGGATTGTTTTTCTCAAATGTAACCTCAACACAGCAGCAGGCGATGTTTTTTGCATGGTTTTTTTCTGTCTTTGCTATACTAACTTCAGGATTTTTTACTCCTATTTCAAATATGCCAAACTGGATGCAGTATATCACTTATCTCAATCCGATGCGCTATTTTATGGAGATTGTCAGGGCGATCATGATGAAGGGGGCTGGCTTGCAGGATCTTATTTTTCAAGTAGTCATGCTGATCATATACGGTGTTAGTATATTTAGTTTATCAGCTCTTCGTTTTTCAAAACGAATCTCATAATACAAGGATATAAACTAAAATTAAATATGCTTATGAAATATATGATAATTCTTAACTAATATAATTTCAAGGATTGTAGGTAAAGTTGGGATTGCTATAATATCTTGCAATACAATCGATTGCGGGTGGCATTAGTTTTTTTAGATTTCTACTTATGAGGAGGAGGATTTTTATATCGATCATCTTTTGGTAAGTGGTCCTCATCAACACCAAAGATAGTTTCGAGTTTTGGCGTGACAGCTTCACGAAGAGGACAGGGATCTTCGTCCGAGCCTATATGTGCATCAGCATACAGAGCATCTACGGCTCTTTGTGCATTTCTAAATAAATGATCCTCACCGATCTTTTCATAAAGGTGTGTTCTATGAAGAACATCGATAACCGAATCGGTCAAACCGCTGAATGAAATATCATACCCGGCTTCTCTGATGCGGCTGACTAATATCGCCAGCATATCTTCGCCGGAAGCATCAATTTCATTAATTCCATTACCTACGATAATAATATGTTTCAATTCCGGCATAGCGGAGATGCGATCCAGAATTTGCTCTTCGAGATAATTAACATTTGCAAAATAGAGTGAGCCGTTATAACGGATGAGGGCCATATGGCGACATTGCCCCAGTTTATATCGATCCTTATTATGAAAAGTCCGGTCAATATATAGTGACAGAAGAGTAATATCGGGCCTCATGCTTCTGAAAATCTGTAATGCCAGAGATAAACCAACGCCTATCATAATCCCTTTATCAAGATCCGGAGCAAATACTAAAGTAGTTATGAAGGTAATGATTCCTATAATTCCATCGTATTTTTGCGCTTTATAAGCATGTACAAAACCACTGAAATTAATTAGACCAATAACGGCCATCATAATAATAGCCGCCAGAACTGCCTGAGGGAGATAATAAAGAAGGGGGGTAAAGAATATAAGAGTAACCCCTACAATACAACTGCTGAAAACATTGGATAAACCGGTAACTGCACCGGCCTGAATGTTTACTGCCGATCTTGAGAACGAGCCGGAGACAGCATAACTCTGAGAGAAGGATCCTACGATATTGGCTAATCCCTGTCCAATCAATTCCTGGTTGGGATCAAGACGCTGTCCGGTTCTGGCTGCCATGGCTTTAGCTATTGAAATGGCTTCCATAAAACCAAGCAGTGAAATAATTATAGCCATCGGGAAGAGAGACAAGACGGTGCTGGTTTCAATGCGAGGGATAATAAATCCGGGAAGGCCTTTGGGAATATCGCCTATGACCGCTCCTCCTCCGGACATAATGATCTTCTCATTGTTAAGATACTTATTCCCCACTTTAATTCGCCAGTTACGCCCATCATCCTGAATTCCAGATAGATTTTCATTGATTTCAAAAAAATGCAAATTTCCGTCTTCCTGTGTCACACCCCTAAAATGCAGGCACCTTAAATCCTCCCGTAAAAGATGAGTTGCTTCTTTAAGCTCTTCAATTTCAATGTTCAGAACTGATATCTTATGTTTCATTTCCAGAACCGGGACTGATTTTTCTCCAAAAGATTCTTCGGTGGTTTTTATGCCCGCCGTTAATTGAACGCGCTCTTCTGATTTAGTATCAATTATTTTGAGGTTATTATTGAATTCTTCTATCATCACTCTTGCTTCTGGATTTTTGATAAAATCCAGATTGGTAGCTTGATTATGTTCAAAACCCATTAACCATGAGAGCGAAGTTGTCAGAACCACAGCCACAAGAACATTGGGTATTTTGGGATTAATTCTTTTCAATAAAATCATTACAGCAAAAGCCAGAATAGCTATCCCGAGTGTCGGCCAGTGAGTATATGAGATAGCTGCAACAACAACATTATAAATAGTTTTATAGTGATGGTCAGCGGAATCGACCGATACACCAAATAACTTAGAAAGCTGAGATGAAGCAATAATAATCGCTGCCGCATTGGTAAAGCCGTTCACAACCGGATGAGAAAGAAAATTAACAACCAATCCGAGTTTAAGTACTCCAAGAAGAAATTGGAATATACCAACTAAAAGAGCCAATAAGATAGCATAGGCGATAAAAGCATCACCTCCAGCGGTAGCCAGAGGTTCCAATGCTGTGGAAGTCATCAAAGATACGATAGCCACTGGACCGGTAGCCAACTGTCGGCTTGAGCCAAAAATAGAGGCTATAAGCGGCGGCAGGAAGGAT
>JBDRQG010000375.1:0-34270 GCA_043826475.1 bacterium | reverse complement strand
AAAAAATAATTATTCAAATATTAGGGTTTCCCTTAATGGTAATTCAATCGATACCGGCTTAAATAAAATCGGATCATTTATTGGAGATCATACCAAGTTCGGGATAGGAACCCTTCTGAATACTGGGATTAATATTGGTGTCTGCTGTAATATCTTTGGAGGTGGTTTAATTACCGATAAAGAGATTCCTTCGTTTAAATGGGGTGGGAATGGAAGTTATATAGATTATAAATTTGACAAGGCGATTGAAACAGCCGAGGTGGTGATGAAACGGCGAGGGGTAGAAATTTCAGAAGATGAAAAAGTTATTTTAGAGCACCTCAGTACAGGCATTACTGATCTTGATGGTCTCATGAATTTTAACCGACCGGGAAAGGGTTAAGGAATATAGATGCCGGAATTAAGAAAAGATCCTGTCACCGGGCGCTGGGTGATAATTTCAGCTAAACGTCGCCGCCGCCCCAGCTCCTACAGTTCAATTCCTCAACCAAGCATGGCGACATTATGCCCATTCTGCCCTGGACATGAAGAGAATACACCGCCTGAAATATTGGCTTATAGAAAATCAGGCACCGAACCGAATACAGCGGGCTGGTCATTGAGAGTTTTCCCCAATAAGTACCCGGCTCTTGAAGTCGAGGGAACTCTTACAAGGGAACCGCACGGCCTCTATGACAAGATGCAGGGGATAGGCGCTCACGAAGTAATTGTTGAGACGCCGGATCATTCTCTGGATATGGTTGGGATGGATGCCAATGCTATTCGCGATGTCCTTTGGGCTTATCGGGAGAGAATGCTTGATCTGGAACGGGACCGCCGATTGAAATATATTCTTGTATTTAAAAATCATGGGGCCTCTGCCGGGGCTTCGCTGGAACATGGCCATAGCCAGTTGATTGCAACGCCTATTATTCCCAAAAAGGTTGTAGAAGAGATTGAAGGGAGTAAAAGATATTATGACTTTAAGGAGCGGTGCGTTTTTTGTGATATTATCCGGCAGGAATTGATAGATAAGGAACGTATTGTCAAAGATTATGATTCTTTTATCGCTCTGGAACCTTTCGCCTCACGCTTCCCCTTTGAAACCTGGATTTTCCCCAAAACCCATCAGTCCAGCTACCTCGAATTGAGCGAGTCAGATTTTACCGTTCTGGCTCATAGTTTGAAAGATATTCTTGCCCGTCTGAAAATAGCTCTCAATAATCCACCCTTCAATTTTGTCATCCATACGCGGCCAGTTTCAAAGGAGCATCATGAATATTATCACTGGCATATCGAAATAATGCCCAAACTAACCAAAGTAGCCGGATTCGAATGGGGATCTGGATTTTATATAAATCCCACCAGCCCTGAAGAGGCGGCTCAATATTTAAGAGACATTGACCCGTCAACTAATCGAATTAAAACACTACCAGAAATTTCGGAAGAAAATAAGTAAAAAATGAAAATTTGCTACGCAGCCTCAGAAATGGCTCCTTTCATTAAGACCGGGGGATTGGGGGATGTTCTCGGTGCATTACCCGAAGCAATGCAGAAGCAGGGAAACGACATTAATGTATTTTTACCGCACTACAAAGCTATTGATATTGGTGATAATAAGATTATACCGGTCGAAACTAATAGCAAAATCAAAATCAATGACCAGAGCTACCCTTTGAAGATAAACAAAATCAGATTCAAAAAAAGCAACATGGAAGTATATCTTGTTGGTTCTGATCATTATTTCGATAGGGAAGGAATATATCTCGATCCGAAAACCGGTAAGGATTATGCTGATAATGATGAAAGATATATTTTCTTTGCCCGCGCCGTTCTGGCCTTGCTTAAAGAGATTAATTTCAAGCCCGATATTCTTCATGCTCATGATTGGCAGACAGCCCTTGTCCCGGTATTTCTAAAAACCTCTCTTGAAAAAGATCCGTTCTATTCAGGTATAAAATCGATCCTTACCATTCATAACCTGGCTTTTCAGGGAGAATTTAAGACCGAACGTTTTAAACTTCTGGAATTGCCTGATAAATTAATGGCGCCAGCCATTGGGCCCTTTGAATTTTACGGAAAAGTCAATTTTCTAAAAGCCGGAATTACCTATGCGGACTACATTTCTACAGTTTCAAATAAATATGCAGAGGAAATCCAGACAAAAGAATTCGGCTGCGGACTTGAAGGGGTTCTTAAGGAGAGAAATGAAAATATATATGGCATTTTAAACGGTGTTGATTACAAAGTATGGTCCCCGTCGCGGGATCATAAAATCCATACCACCTATCATATTGCCAATCTCTCCGGCAAACGAACCAATAAAATTGAACTTCTTAACGAATTGAAATTACCCATAAGGGATGCTGCCCCTCTTATTGGAATAATCTCCCGCCTTGAGGAACAAAAAGGATGGAGTCTGATTAAAGAGGCTGCCGATGAGCTTCTGTCGATGAATGTTCAGCTAATTGTCGTTGGGACAGGTCAGCCGGAATACCATAAACTACTTGAAGATCTGGAAAAGAAGTATCCCGATAAATGTAAAGCTATTCTTAAGTTTAATGATCAAATGGCGCATAAAATAGAAGCGGCTTCAGATATTTTTCTAATGCCCTCAATTTTTGAGCCATGCGGACTCAATCAAATGTACTCTCTGAGATACGGTACTATCCCTATCGTGCGCCATGTGGGCGGATTGGCTGATACTGTTATCGATTACAGCCCTGACCACAATAATGGCACTGGATTTGTCTTTAAAGAAAAAGATCCAAAAGCGATGCTGGCAGCCATAAAAAGAGCCGTTGATCTTTTTGCCAGAAAACGAACATGGACCAAATTTATGAAAGTCGGAATGAAAAAAGATTTCTCCTGGAGCCGAACAGCCAAAGAATATTCGAAACTTTATAAAAACCTGCTGAACAGTTAAAGATATCAGGAGAATTAATTGCGACTATCAAAAAAAACAATCCTGTTATTACTACCTGCTTTGCTGGCCTTTTCATTTTTGGCTTATCATTTTAATTTCGTGCAGGATGATGCCTATATCTCTTATAGATATGTCGCCAATTATCTCAACGGGAATGGACTGGTTTATAATATTGGGGAGAGAGTAGAGGGTTTCACCAATTTTGCCTGGGTAGTATGGCTGCTTTTATTTGGATCATTAGGATTTGATTACATACTGCTGTCCCAAATCATTGGCTTTATGTTTGGCTTGGGTATAATATATCTTACTTACCTGATTACGCTTGAAGTACTGGGAGAGAAAAATAAATTATTGAGTCTATTGCCTGCCTATCTGGTCGGGTTGAATATGTCACTTGCCTATTGGGCACCAGCAGGTTTGGAAACAGCCGCCTTTGCTTTTTTTGTGATGTATTCTCTGCTATGTTTTATCAGGAAGAGCCACTGGCTGATATTTGGCCTCCTTATCGCTGTTTGGATTCGGCCCGAAGGGGGATTGGCAGCATTACTGCTTCTAATTGTTGAATCAATACAAAGAAAAGGGCTACCAAAATATTCTTTAACCTGCGGGATAACCGCTTTTGTACTATCCCTCCCGTTTATCGGATTCAAACTGTTCTACTATGGTTCAATCCTCCCCAATCCGTTTTATGCCAAAACAGGTATTGGCGTTGCTCAACTATCAAGCGGACTCGAATATGCTGTTCGGTTTTTATATCATTATGGATTTTTTGGAATTGGATTACTCCTGCCGCTGATATTTTATAAAAAACTGACTTCATCAGTTAAAGCCATTTGGTTTTTTACCATTTTGTATTTCATTTATATAATTCTGGTTGGGGGTGATGTACTGAAAGCCCATCGTTTTTTCATCCCGCTTTTAGGAACATTCGCTGTTTTGATAACACTTTCACTTTCTTATTTGACGAATAATATAAGTAATAAGAATAAGACCGTGATTGTTTCGGTGGTTTCAATCATTCTTTTAGCCTTTACAGTCTATCTTCCATATAAATTCGTTTCAACCTATAATGCTCTTGAAATTGAATTTACTGAGAAGATGAGGCTGATGGCTGAGAAAATGAAAGAAACCGACAGCTCAAATTTCACGGTAGCTTTACCAACCATAGGCAGCTTCGGATATGTACTGATTGGACATGATATTATTGATATGCTGGGATTGACCGATTCAACCATAGCCCGCCACGCTGAACCTGAAATAGCGGGTATGGAAACAACCTGGAAGGAACGGAAACACAATTCGGCCTACATATTGCATCGTGAACCGGATTATATCATTTTTTCTACCGGAATCAAACCTTCAGCACCGGCAGAAAAGGCTTTGCTCCTTTATCCGGCTTTTTTGCAATCATATAGAATGGTTGGTTGGTATTTTCAAACTCTTTCTTATACCGAAGGATCACTCAAACCGGCATATAAGAAGGTTCGCCCAATAACAGGTGAGATAAGTCCAATTTATCCTCTTGCTTACGTAGATTACTACAAGCTTGGACTGGAGTATTTTAGTAAAAATGACTATAAGAAAGCTTTGGTACAATTCAATCTGGCGTTTAAAGAATTTAAAAACCTGCCGCCGTATTTGTATCTCGCTTATAAAAAAGCCAAGTGTCATATGTTACTTCAGGACCATGAACGAGCCCAAAATATGCTAAACTCGATAGTTAAACAGGATTCATTGATTTTCGAAGCTCATATGGACCTATATGTTTATGCCTTGTTAAATAAACAACCTGAAAAGGCTGAAATTCATATGAAATGGGTGACAAAACTGGTTCCCTGGTATGTTGAACGGATTAAAGAGAATATAGACAAGCTTTTGGAAAGAAATCCAACAAATTAAATATTTAAGTAATATTTGAAATAAGTTGACAAAAAGAACTACCGATATTATATATTAAATCGTGATTGAAGCGGGAATAGCTCAGTGGGTAGAGCACCACCTTGCCAAGGTGGCTGTCGCGAGTTCGAGTCTCGTTTCCCGCTCTTTTTTTATGGCGGCATAGCCAAGTGGTAAGGCCGAGGTCTGCAAAACCTCCATCCCCCAGTTCGAATCTGGGTGCCGCCTTTTTTTTATTACTAAACTCTCGAAATAATCTTTACATATCCGTGAGCTTTTTCCCGCTAACTTACAAGCTCTTAATTAATTATGAATTTTATATATGTAAAAAATTCTTAAAATAATCCTTGAATCTTTTGATTTAAAATTCGTATATTATGCAACTTTGAAATGAAAGTGATATTAGTTTATACTTTTGGAGGACTCTGATTATGTCGATGAGAATTACTGATGAATGTACAGCATGCGGGCTCTGTCTGGAAGAGTGCCCGACCGAATCAATTACAGAAGGTGATATCTATGTGATTAATCCTAATACCTGTAATGAATGTGAAGATGAAGATGAACAGCAGTGTGTTTCTGTTTGTCCGATTGTTGATGATGATGATATATGTATTGCTATTGTCAAACGCGAAGAATAATATTTTTTTGTTTTTTATAAAAACCGCCTATATAGGCGGTTTTTTTATGCTTTTAATTACAAAATATAAAAAAAGAGGGCGCTACTCTGGTTGGGTAGAGGGGGCTAAAAAACTACCCAGGGACAGCAGAGAGTCACCCTCGATTCTCTAAGAATAATTATTATCAATGTTATGTCAATTAAATTTTAAAAAACATGGCATATTTAGTCTTCAATATACGACTATTTTCACCGGTATGGTCAGGATCGTCTCTTCAGCGTCTTCACCTTTATCAATATGTAAAGTTACATTTGAGCGATAATTCCCAGGTTTTAAATCATTCCTGGGAGCGATCTCAAAAGTTAAAGACTCACCCTTTTTAGCTTCGCTGACAGTCTGTTTAATTGTGAAAAAATCTCTATATTGGATAAAACTTGAGATAGAGATTTTATCAAAATTGAAGTTGGGAATTTTAACCGTTTGTGGGCCCTTTTTAGGCAGGAAAAGTAAAGCGGAAGGATCAGACCGTATTCCGTCAAACCATTGTCCAATAATAGCGAGGTAGTAATAGTGCAGAGAATCGAGCTGTTTATTGTCGGTGATAACAACAATTTCTTTATTTGTGGGGCCATACTGATCTTTAGTACTAAAATTTATATTGATAAAGGTAGTATCTCCCGGGGCAACGATCGAATCCAGAGCATATGCCGAAGTACAATCGCATAAGGGAGTAGTTTTTAAAATTCGGATAGTATCTGAGGTTCGGTTTTCAAATATATATTGATGTTGTACATCATATTCAATGCCCACATGACCGAAATCAAACATCTGTTCTTCAATTGTCAGTTCTGGTGATTTACTCCCTTTATTAATAGCTCCATTAAGAAATATTAAAGCTGTAGAGATAATTGTGAGTAGAAAATGCATATATTTTTTATCCTCCGACTATTTCAGAAAACCTTGTTGGCGCATCCAGTCATCATTATAACACTTGCTTAAATAGCGAATGCCGCCATCACCAAAAATACCAACCATTACATGTCCTTTATCAAGGTAAGCAGATACCTGTTCCATCGCAACAGCCACTGCCCCAGACGAACCCCCAATTGACATCCCTTCATTTATAGTTATCTCACGGGCTCTTAAAAAGGCATCTTTATCACTGACAGTTATAACTTCATCTACCAGATCTTTATGCATAGCCTTAGTAACTACATCAGACCCGATCCCTTCAACTTTATAACAATGGCCGGGGACCTTCTTACCTTCCCGGATATAGTCAGTAAATACCGACCCTTCCGGGTCAACCGCTATGGTTTTAATCTTTGGGTTCATCTCCTTTAAGTACCGTGCAACCCCTGAAAAAGTTCCACCAGTTCCTATTCCAGCTATAAAATGAGTTATTTGTCCGTCAGTATCTCTCCAAATCTCCGGTCCAGTGGATGAATAATGGGATTCCACATTTACCTGGCTGTCATATTGATCCAAATCAAAATATCCCTTTTCTTTAGCCAAGCGCCTTGCTACTGCAAAAAATCCCCTGGGATCATCATGTACATCAACTTCAGGGGTAACAATAACTTCAGCGCCAAATGACCGCATTAGATCGATTTTTTCTTTACTGGTTTTATCCGGGGTAGTCACAACAGCTTTTAAGCCTAATTGTAAGGCTACCAAAGCCATAGCCGAACCGGTATTACCGGAAGAATTATCAACTACGGTGTCTCCCTTTTTGATTTTACCTTCAGCCATTGCTTTTTTTAAAATATAATATGCCATCCGATCTTTTAAAGAACCGGATGGGTTGTAATACTCCAGTTTAACACATGCTATCTGGCCATTGTCAGAAATGCCGGTCCTGAGCCTAACCAAGGGGGTATTACCGATCATATCGAGAATGTTATCATGGATATTCATTATCTTCTGTTCTCTAACTATAGTTTCATAATTATTATACACTGTAAATCCTTAATGTTTTAAAATCAATATGCTTTTAGTTGACAGGAGAAACTAATGGTACTTAATAGATTATACAACTAAAAATTGTTGGTCTGGAATTTTTTTCCGGAAGTGAAGGATAATTATTAATTCTGTGGAGGCAGGATGAAAACGATATATTTAGTAACCGTTATTTTAATGTCACTTTTACTTGTCTTTGGCTGTTCAAAGAAAAAAGATGAGGTCGCCCAGCTTGAAAAAGAGATGATGGGGCAGAAAGAGCTGGACTCAACTGCTATCGCTGACAGTCTGGCCAGATTGGATTCAATAGCTTTAGCTGAAGAAGCAATGAGCGCCGGGGCAATTCCCGAAGAATCCGATAGGAATGTAATGCCAGGCAAACCGGCCGGAAGCGGTTTCACCGTTCAGGTTGCCGGTTGTGAAAACAGTGATTATGCCCAATATCTTGTTCGGACCTACCAGAACCGGGGATATGAGCCGTATGTTACGACTGAGACGGTCGACGGCCAACTATATAACCGGGTTCGCATTGGGGTTTTTGATTCATTTAGTGAGGCTAAAGCCCTAAAGTCCGAACTGAATGATAAATATTCTATTGAAGCCTGGGTTGATTTCACAAATTGATTTTATACAGGTTGAAAACCCTGTGGATTCAACAAATTTAATATAGGGTGGGTCCTGCTTCAGACCCGCCTTTATTTTTTGAGTACTGGTTTTATATTAAAGAGGCATCATATGAAAAGCTTTAGAAAACATCTTGTTTTTAATGTTCCGCAAAGGCGGGATTATATCAATATCACTCACGAGGTGGAGAATGCTCTTGAGGAGAGCGGTATACAGGAAGGGATTATGCTTGTCTCCGCAATGCATATAACTGCTGCTATATATGTCAATGACGCTGAATCTGGGTTGATCGAAGATATCGATGAGTGGCTGGAGAAACTGGCCCCTTTTGGCAAGGATTACAAACACCATCGAACCGGGGAAGACAACGGTGATGCCCATTTAAAAAACCTGTTGATGCACAACCAGACCATGCTGTCGGTCACCGAGGGTAAAATCGACTTTGGACCCTGGCAGCAGGTTTATTATGCTGAATTCGACGGCCGTCGAAGAAAACGGGTTTTGATAAAGATAATTGGAGAATAGCATTCTTTATTTGAAATATATCAAATTTTATTTCAATGTTTTTATTGGGGAAGATTTTATGGAGCACAATCATGAAGATACTAATAAAAGAGAAGATTTGACTGGTGAGCATCCAATTGGAGATATCGGACAGATTATACTTGCTTGTATCTTTATTGCAGTCTGGATTCTTGATACTTTTTTTATGAAGTATTCGATATTCTTAAATGACTATATACCAATATGGGTAAGAATTCCTATTGGAATATTCCTGATAATAATATCTGGATATCTGGTTTTAAAATCACACGCAATTGTTTTTGGGAAGGTAAGAGAAGTACCATCTGTTATTGATATAAGTGTTTTTAGTGTTGTCCGTCATCCGATGTATTTAAGTGAACTTGTACTTTATCTGGGGCTATTAATATTCAGTATATCCCTGATAGCATCAGTTATTTTCTGCATGATATTTTGGTTTTTAACAATTATTGCTCGTTATGAAGAAAAGTTACTTCTCAAACGGTTCGGCAAGGATTACGAAAACTACATGAAGAAGATCTCCATGTGGTTACCACGGATTAGGAATAAGTGACTATTTATATAATTGTATCACAAGTACAAAAGGCAGGATCACATGGATCCTGCCTTTTTTCTTTTTTAAACACAAAGCTCGTGTTGAAACCGTAAGGGTTTCATCCAACGAAATTCTAATTCTTCTTCGAATCCGTTTTCATTGCTTTCAGGGTTTTGTCAAAGAACTCAACCTGTTTGCGATATTCAGCAATTGTATTTACTCGCTTGGATGATCCATGCCCTTCATCGGGGAAAATCAATGAATCAACCACACCGCCGTTCTTCTGGATAGCTTTGATAATCTGACGGGCTTCATCGACCGGTACGCGAGGATCGTTTTCACCATGCACAACTAACAACGGGGTTTTAATAATATTCGCCTTATGAATAGGGGATATCGATGTCAAAAATTCCGGATCAGATAGAGGGCCATATTCCGATTCACGCAAAGCTCTTCGGTAAGCACTCGTATTTTCAAGGAAGGTTTTGAAATTGGCAATACCAACCACATCAACAGCAGCAGAAAACACCTCAGGATATTCAGTTATCATACCAAGCACCACATAACCACCATAAGAACCGCCGCGAATTCCCATCATTCCTTCTGAACTGTAGCCATTGTCAATCAGCCATTCGACACCTGCTTTATAGTCCTGAAGAGATTTCTTACGGTTTTTGTAGTTATCCATATTCAGGTATTCGAGTCCGTATCCCGAAGAACCTCTTGGGTTTGGTGCGAGAATCCCATAGCCGTTAAGGATCAGGTATTGAATGTTTCTTTGGAAATAGGGACGGGTCTGTCCTTCCGGACCGCCATGAGCATCAACAATAAAGGGAATAGGATCACCTTTTTTATAACCGGGAGGAGTATAGAGGAAGGCTGGGATTTCGAGGCCGTCAAAAGATTTGTAGTGAATCAATTCCGGTTCACTGAAAAGTTCCCGATCAATTCCGGCATAGATTGAGTAAGTTAATTGTTCAAGTTTTTCAGTGCGGGGATACCATCTCCAAACTTCAGGAGCTCGTGTCGCTGAAGCAAAAGAGAAAAGGACATCACCATTGCGATCGAATTGAGCGCTGCTGACAATGCCGTCAGTCGGCGGGGATTTTATCTCTTTACCGGTTTCAACTTCACGCATTTTGAGATTGGCATAACCATCCTCATTGATAATGGCATACATATTTTTATAATCACGGGAAAAACCAAGAGATTCAAGCTCCCATTTAATATCAAGCCAGCCGTCATCGATATATTCAACTTCCGGAGAACCGATAGTCATTTTTGCCAGGCGGGGCATGCCATCTTTGTTGTTGTTACAGGTTAACCAGAGAGTTTTGTTGTCAGGCATCAGGGTTGTGTTGTCATACATCACATCCCCTTCATCTTCAGATACTTTTTCATATTCTCCCGACGGAAGATCAAGGATGTAGATATCGTCATCAACATTTGAAGTCAAATGAAGGATAATCATTTTGGTCCCATCCTGCGAGAGGTCCGAAATGAAGTTGTAACCTGCGACAGCTGTGGTATCACCAAAGATTTTAGAGTACTCTCCGTTGGCTATGTCCATTTTATAAATCATAAAATCCCGCTTATTTTCTTCGTTGGAGCGGAAATAGATATACTTGTCGTCTTTTGACCAGGCAACTGAGCCGTACTGAATATTTTCGGTATGGGTCAGTTGAACAACTCTACCGGTCTGTGTATCCATAAGAAATAGCTGTGATTGTTCGGAACCTCCGACAGAGGCACCTACAATAGCAAGTGCGCCTGAGTATCCAAGGGTAAAGAAATCAATACCATCTTCAAATGTTGTAAGCTGGTAGGGCCATTTTTCTTCTGTCAGACGATAGGTTTGAGAAGCTCCTGACATACTGGATTGGAAATAGACTGTTTTGCCGTCCCATGTATACCCAGACGGGGAACAGGCGCCAATCTGAAGGAAGGTTGCGATATCGGGAATGTATTTTCCTTCACTAAGAAGGGATTTTACTGGTGGGGCTGTAATATCAGCCCCATTCTGGGCGGTACAAGAGATCATTACGATAGCTAACATGAAGATAGCAAGGGGAGTAAAAAAACGAATCATTTTAAGGCTCCTGGCATTAAAAAGTTTTTATTCTAATAATTGTAAACGAAGATAGACTTAAAAAGATTGGTTGGCAACCCAAAAAGTTTAAAAAACCCCAAATGTAAATTTCCGGAAATTATTTGAGTTGTAATCGAGCTGAAACAATATTTTTAGAATATGGGAACATGATGTTGTCTTCTTCTTCGAAGACTACTCTTTGATAAAAATCACAATTATAGCAGGGATTTGATTTTCCCTGATTAGCAGCCTCAAACTGGCAGCAGGAATCAGGCACCATCCAGCAGGCTCTTCCAGCTCCAATACCATTATTAAGACCATCAAATTTAAATGCTGTAGAGACCGGGCATTCCCCTAAAATCCCGGTCATTAACCCCCCTTTTTCTCGTCCACAATTCTTAAACTGCCAACAGCACAGTTTTCTGGTCATATCAATTCCTGTTAGTTCTTATCAATAATTTGAATAACAGCGAAATTTTCAGAATTTGATCGGAAATTTTCAACATCTTTACTGTCAACTTTTTCCTCAAATTTTGAATATGCTTTTTTCAGGTTCTTACTATCATTACGAGCATAATAGCAAAGCATCAGATATTGATGAGCCAACGCATTGCGTTCATCAAGCGACAGGGCATCCTTAAATAGTTCTATAGCTTTATTGTAAGAACCCAGATTATACCTGGCGACACCCAGCCCGTAATATGCTTCCGAATTCCTCTTATCCAATTTAAGCACTTCTTCAAAATCAGGAATAGCTGCTCTTTCCTCATTTTTTGCCGCATAGAGTTTTGCCCGTCCCAGATATGCAGGAACTGAATTTCCATCTATTTCTATGGCTTTATTATAGGCTGAAATTGACTGGTTATAATCTTTATTGAACTGATAGATTTCAGCCACTCTCAAATAGTCATCATGAGCCATTTGCCAGTCTTTTAATTTTAAGTGTGTTTCAGCCCTGGCTACATAGGCATCAATGTAAGCAGGATCTTTTTTTATGGCGAGGGTGAATTCATCGATAGCAAATAAATAATTTTCGGTATTGTATGCTTCTTTACCCGAATCATAAAAATCCTGTTTGGAAAATGTTTTCCGTAGATCTTCTTCGGATAATTGTCTTAAAGCAATTTCAAGTTTTTGTGTTTTTCCGGCTTGAAGGGTTATATTTCCGCTTTCGGAGTAGTAACCATCTTTTTTAACTAAGAATTGATATTCACCTTCTTTAAGTCTGTCATAGGTAAGATTACCAGCGCCGATAACATTACCATCCAGTGAAATCACGGCATTATCAACATTAGCTGCTAATGATAATTTTGCCCATTTGCTTGAAGATGAAGTTTTAGTACTCTTGGTCTTTGTCTGAGTAGAAGTGCTCTTGTCTGAATCGAAATTTTCTTCAACCTGAGAATTTGATATCACTTCTTCGGGCTTATCCTTTGAAGAGTTTGTATTTGTTTGGCTGTCAAGTTTGGCAAGAAACTCATCGCTCGGACGGAGAGTCAGGGTTGTTAAGGTATTGTCCGTAACAGTTGTGAAATTCTCGCCTATAACTTCATCCCCCCAGATCAATTGAATTTTATGTGTCCCACTGGGAATATCTTTAAAAACAAAAAAGCCTTCGGCATTACAATCTATTGTTTTTCCCAGTTCCGGTAATCTGGCTTTTGCATTAGTTATCAATGGTTGTTCGTACTCGTCAAGAGCAATACCCCAGACGTTTCCCTGTCCCTGTGAAGCTTCGTTAGAAATTAAAGAACCAATAATTATCAGTAAAACTACGAATAAACCGGCAGCTCCGCCAAAAATTACTTTTGGATTAATCTGTTTCGGTTTTAGTTCATAGGATTTCTTGCCGACAATAAGTTCCTCATTGGGATGGAGATCATGGCTGCCGACTAATTCAATATATCTTTTATAAAAATATGCAACCCCACTGTCATGTTCTGCCATTGAAGGAGTTGGAATATCTAAAGTCGGTTCGTTATCAGGGAGAGTCGGTTTAAATTCAGGTTCATCTTTTTTTGGAGGGATAATAGGGGCATTTCCAAAAAGGCTGGTGCTATTATCTTTTTCTACGGCATTTATGGCATTATTGTTGAATCCGGGATCGTTCTTATAAAGCTTTTTCTCAATTTGAGATATTTCTTCAGCCGTCAGTCTTTTTATTTTGCCAGTACTATCATCATCAGTATTCTCAATTTTAATTTTTTGAGTGCTTTTGTCATCCTTAGAACCTGAACCCAAGCCGCCGATCAGCTGTAGTTCCTCATCATCAGGTTCCAACTCTTTCTGAAGATCAGGATCGACACTCATTTCAATAGAACTGTTCGGACCTTCGAGTATCAATTCCTCGTCTTCTCCGACAATATTAGTACCTTTCGATTCTTTTTCAGTTACTTCAAGCTTGAGTTCCTCATCGTTTTGATTCGAGTTTGTACTCCCGCTTAGATTACATCCGCATTCTGGACAAAATTTAGCGGATTCTAATAATTGATTAAAATTACATTCTGGACATATTTTCACAGGTAAATCCTTTATTAGTTTGATGAACAGATTTATAATTTTTATCGACCTGTTTGTATAATTTCTTTAGAATTACAAGAGAGGAGTCAATACTATTGTGGTTATTTAACTTGTTGTCGTACAGCATAATATGGTTATTTTTCTGTCTTTGCTATTATTTGTTATTTGAGATAATTCAAATTTTATTATGAGATTTTTATAAAAAATGGGGCATAAAGGGGAATTTTTGAGTCAGTAATATTAAAATGAACATTTTCCAAAAAAAACGTTTTCATGTAATTATTTTTTATTCAACAATTATCCAATATTGATCGTCTGATTAAATAAGATGGATACATTGGAAAATAATGGCTTGACAGTGCCGAGGATTTTTGGTTATACTTCCCAATTGTTTATGGAATGAAAAATTGTCCAGTTAATGGATAGGAGGAATTTATAGATGACAAGGCGTGTTAACAGGTTGCTTTTCATTGCCTTAAGTGTTATTGTCGTTACCCTTTATTTTGGGTGTACACAACCGGATGATATTGTAAGTCCGGTTTCATTAACAACTCTGACTTTGTCTGCACAATTACTGCCTGAAGCACCGGATGGAATGGCTTATGAATTGTGGGCAGTGAAGTTAACAGGCTCAGATACGGTATATTCTTCCATGGGGAAGTTTGATTATAATCGTGCTGAAAAGAAATTTACTGATTTGGATGGCGTTGAAAGGGAAGATAAAAATGTCTTCAAACTGAATGATGACCTTTTTTCTTATGACTGGATTGCGGTTTCAGTTGAAGTCAATCCTGATGATGATGCCTCAATACCGGGTCCGACTATGTTATGGGACAGAGTCACTAATCCATCAGATGACCCTATAGATCTTCGTTTTCCATATTCTGATTCAATGTGGTATGCTACCTGCCGTTATAATATGGCGACAGTATCTGATACTAACCGAATGGAAAATGCCGGGGTTGGTCTCTGGTTTAGTACTTATAACATAAGAACTGATACTATAATTGATACAATAGCCTTTGATAGTATATCAATAGATACAACTTGCGGTGTTAGTGCCATCAACGGAAATGCGGACACTATTATTACTGTCATCATGGACATTTTAAACCCGCGTATAGATACGATTAAATTAGTTCGTGGATTAGATACAATTATTCACCAAAGTTTTCAATATGATCGAAAATTAGAAACGTACACTGAAGCGCCATATTGTACAACACATGTTCAATTCTGGGGTCTCGAAGTTACACATGGATATCCATTAACCTATGACGAGTTTACCCAGGATGATTTTGCTTTCTGGGATTACACTAAATTTGGGTGGCATTATAAAGGGTGGGTTGTTTCACCGTCAATTTCTGATGCCGGAGCCAGTGTGGGAAGTTTTACCCTTCCGGCCTGGGGTTATACGGTTACAGGCCAAGATGCCCTTCCTGGTTATGAAGGTGGAATTATTTCTACCGGGACCTTTGATAAAATTGATGAACCAGATGATGATGGTGCTAGGTATGCAATCGGGCCAAGGGTTCCGCCATATCCAGGTGATGAATTTTTCATTAACTTGCCAAATAATGCTCCTGATACATTAAATTTGGTTCCGAATCCATTTGGGAATCAGGGGGTTGTATTTATTTCTCTGGAACCAGACAATTTTGTAACTGATACTACTAACTTTCCGCTAATAATATTTTTTGACCCGCTTCCGGAAACACCCTTTGATCCACATACAGAATCTTTAGACCAAAATACTATGGATGGCCTGATCAATACCAATAACCCGGCCAGAGGATTCCCGATTATAAAAGTAGATATAAAGAGATTCTAATACTTCAAATAATAGAATATTAAAAAAACCGGCTTTAATAAGCCGGTTTTTTATTTGAAACTTAGTTAATTCCTGTCAAATAATAGGTTTATTGGTAAATTTATAGATTGCCAAAGGTTTAGTAATGTTAAGAAAGACTTTATGTTAAGGCAAAAATTTCATTAAAAAATTAAATATTGCTTGCGCTTTGTTTCACAAGCAAATATATTCCTGCCTGATTTGAAAGGGTGTTTTTTTGTGAAAAAGAATATAAAACTTAAACTCAACATAGAAACTCAAACGGGGAGAATTTGTCTATGGATACAGGTCTGTTATCCGCGTTAATTGGTGTCATTGGGCTTATTTTTGCTCTGGGTCTGTTTTTCTGGATTAGAAGCAAGCCTACAGGAACCGAACTGATGAAAGAGATCTCTGAGGTAATCCATGATGGTGCCATGGTATTCCTCAAAAGAGAATATTCCATTCTCGTAATCTTTATTATCGTTGTATTTGGTCTTCTTTATTGGAAAGTCGAGCCCAGCAATACTGCTTTTGCCTTCCTTGGTGGAGCAGCCTGCTCTATGTTAGCCGGTTTTATCGGTATGAAAGCGGCTACCCGAGCCAATGTTCGTACCTGTGCCGCGGCTAAAGATTTCGGTCAGCCGGAAGCATTATCAATTGCTTTCTCGGGTGGTGCCGTTATGGGTATGTCGGTAGCATCACTTGGTTTGATTGGTGTCGGTATTGCATTTTATTTTTATGGAAATCCTGCCCAAGCATCAATCATTAATGGATTTGCCATGGGTGCTTCATCAATTGCCCTCTTTGCCCGTGTTGGTGGAGGTATTTATACCAAAGCTGCCGATGTGGGAGCCGATCTGGTTGGTAAGGTAGAAGCCGGTATCCCTGAAGACGACCCGCGTAACCCTGCTGTTATAGCTGATAATGTCGGTGATAATGTCGGTGATACAGCCGGTATGGGAGCTGATCTTTTTGAATCTTATGTCGGTTCGATTATCGCTACAATTGCAATCGCTGCTACTGTTACCGGTGTAGCCGGATCTATTTCGATGGAAATTGCTAATAATCGCGAAGTTTATATGCAGCTGCCTTTATTGATTGTTGCTTTTGGTGCATTGGCATCAATGTTAGGAGTTCTTTCTGTTAGATTGTTTTCAAAAATGAACCCTGCTGCAACACTTCGACTGGTCACCTATGTCGGAGCGGTACTTATGCTTGTTGCTGCTTGGTTTATTATTGATCACCTTAAAATTGATCATAATGTTTTCTGGGCAATTATTGGTGGTAATGTTGCTGGAATAATGCTCGGCTTATTAACTGAATATTATACTGCGGCCGGTCCGGTCAGAAGGATTGCAAAATCTTCAGAGACTGGTGCTGCAACCAATATTATTAATGGTCTGGCGGTTGGTATGGAATCATGTCTTCTGCCGGTAATTGTAATTTGTGCCGCTATTTATACCGGTTACAGTTTTGCTGGTCTTTATGGTATCGGTATTGCCGGTGTTGGTATGTTAGGTACTATCGGTGTCACAATGTCAGTCGATGCTTATGGTCCAATCGCTGATAATGCCGGTGGTATTTCTGAAATGTCAGGTCTCGGACCGAAAGTCAGAGCTATTACCGACAAATTGGATTCACTGGGCAATACAACCGCTGCTATCGGTAAAGGATTCGCTATCGGATCTGCCGCTTTGACGGCCTTAGCTCTCTTTTCAGCATATGCTGCAACAGTGGGTTTAGAGGTTATTAATGTTCTGCAGGTGCATGTTGTCATCGGATTTTTCCTCGGTGGGGTACTGCCATTTTTTATTGCTGCTTTAACTATGACTGCGGTCGGTAAAGCTGCTTCCAAAATGGTTGAGGAAGTTCGCCGTCAATTCCGTGAAATCAAGGGATTGATGGAAGGAACAGCCAAACCGGATACTAAAAAATGTGTTGATATTGCGACTACCGGAGCCTTACAACAAATGGTTGTACCCGGACTCACCGCAATTTTAGCTCCAATTATTGTAGGTCTGGTTTTTGGCGAAAATGGGGCAGAAGCTCTTGGTGGTTTCCTGGCCGGAGCGACTATGTCTGGTGTGATGATGGCTCTTATGATGGCCAATGCCGGTGGTGCCTGGGATAACGCCAAAAAACTTATTGAAGCAGGTGCTCATGGCGGGAAGGGCTCTCCTGCCCACAAAGCCGCTGTGGTCGGCGATACCGTTGGTGATCCGTTCAAGGATACTTCCGGTCCAGCTATGAATATTCTGATTAAATTGATGGCAATTGTCTCACTTGTCGTTGGCGCAGCATTGTTTAAATAGTAATTATAGACTTGCTACAATTATCAAAGGAAGCTATCTTTTTCAAAGAAAGCTTCCTTTTTATTTTGGCTAAAATGAATATTAATCTTAATGGGAAGTATATTGTCAAAGATATTAACTATATATGAAACTTTCATTAATAGTATTCGTTAGCAAACCATAAGGAGTATTGATGGAAACAAACGATATCTCACAATCTGTAGAACCGATAAAAAATAATAGCGGTTTATCTTTTCGGGGATTAACTGAAATTTTCTATCAACCTTCGATCTTCTTCAATGATTTAAAAGACAACCCCAAAATTTTGGTGCCTTATATCACATTAATGATTGTGATGTTTCTGTTTTTCTATTTGACTGTTGATTATATAGTCATGGAACAAATGAAAATGCCGCAAATTCAGGATAGTATTGAAAAAAGCGGCATGTCAGAAGCGACAATGCAGACCTTTATGTATTGGCAGACATTAATTGGCGGTGTGCTTTCTATGTTAATACTGCCATTGATCTCTTCGGGTCTGGCTCTATTTTTTGGTAATTTCGTTTTTGGTGGAATTACTACTTATAAAAAAATTCTTTCGGTAACACTCTATGGTGGAATTTTGTATGGAGTAGGAGCTCTCTTACATGTACCATTAATAATGATTAAAGAGAGTGTGATGGTAACATTTTCTCCGGCTGTTCTTGTTGCTGATCAGGGAATGCAGTCATTCTTATATACGGCATTGTCTAAAATATCCCTCTTTCATATATGGGAAGTTATCGTTGTGGGCATTGGTCTGTCAATAATATATGGCATTTCACGCAACAAAGGATACCTATTGTCGGTCTTATCAGTTGGTATGATGGCAATAATACATGTGATAATTACTGGAATTGCATTGATGTTTAAATAGATTGGAGAATTTTGATTATGAGGTCGTTTGTTAGTATTTCGTTGTTTCTATTGGGAATGATAATGGTTCAGTCCACAAAAGCTGCTGAACTTTTAACGCTTGATGATTGTATCGAACTGGCTCTAAAAAACAGAGCTTCGGTAATTGCCGCCAAAGGAAGAGAACAACTTGCCGGCGCCAATAAAAGAGCAGCATTGGGAGCATTTTTACCCAGGGTGGATGCTTCTTATAGTTATTCTGAAACGAGATCAAGGGATATAAAATCGGATGTTGAAGATAGGCAAACTTTTTTATCTTATGTGGTTGACAGTGTAGAAGTCTATGATCCTGCCGGTGACAGCTCTTTTTATATTTTAGGAGCTAGCCCTCAAGTAGATTCAGTTACTTCAACGATTAATGAAATGCCTCTTCCTGATCAGGATCGAAGCAATAAAAGTTTGAACCTATCAGCCAATATATCACTGTTTGACCTGTCCAACTTTTTTGATTATGCCGGGTCTAAAGCAAATCTTGCTAAGGCGAAACTGGATGTAATTGGCTCAGAGCAGGACCTTATCTATGCGGTAAAAGTCTCATATTATTACTACCTTGCGGCTGTAAAAAATGTCGAAGTGCAGGATCAGGCGGTTGAGCGAAGCACCGAACAATTAAAACTCATTCAATCAAAATATGATCTTGGATCGGCTTCGAAATCAGATGTCTTAAAACAGAAAGTTCAAATGGGAAATGACCGCCTTTCTTTGTTGTCAGCACAAAACGACGTCAACAATGGAAAAGCATCATTGGCATATACTGTTGGGCTTGATCCAAATAGTGATATTGAATTTTCTATGGATTATTCCATGCGCGATTTTTCTGGTACTCTTCAGGAAGCTATGGCTTATGGTCTGGATCATAATCCCGGGTTGTTATCATCAGAGAAAAGCGTAGACTTGTATCGCCATTCGGTACGTTCACGCTGGGCAAAATATTTGCCGACTCTTTCAGGGTACGGATCCATGACATTTTCAGACGGAACCCAGGGAGATACGGCAACTTTTAATTTTTCCAGCCGCAGTACGACTTTTGGACTCCAGGCTAATTGGAATATTTTTGATGGCTTTGCTCGGGAATACAATCTGACCAGCGCCAAAGTTAATTTTAATACAGCCAGAGCTGAGTACGCCGATATGCGGAATTGGACCAGTCAAAGTATTAAGTCAAAATATCTGGATATTGAACGTTTGAAGGAAAAACAAAAAGTTTCACAAGAGAATGTGGATGCTGCCGACGAAGATCTTAAAATTACCCAGGAAAAATACAACCTTGGCGCCGCCACCATTCTTGATCTTCTTGATGCCCAGGTCTCATTAAAGCAGGCTCAGGTCTCACTGATTCAAGCTGATTTTGATTTGAATCTGGCTATCTCCAATCTTGAAAATGCAATGGGGAAAATTTAAAAATATGAATGAGGGTTTTGTAGTTAAGGAATTATTATGAAAAAGTGGTTGATAATATCAGGAATAGTAATAGTCGTAGCAGTTATTGTTATTGCAAACCTGAATATAAAGAGCAGTAATGCTACTAAAGTAAATGCTGAGGTGGCTCAAACCAGAGATATAATTGAAACCGTATCTGCATCAGGACGCATCCAGCCTCAAACGAAGGTTGATATCACTTCGGAAATTAACGGCGAGATTGTAAAGCTGTATGTTAAAGAGGGGCAGTATGTAAATAAAGGGGATCAGCTCTTAATTCTTGATACGATCCAGCTTCGGTCTGATCTCGATCAGGCTAAATATTCCGTTAATGAAATTACAGCCCGTCTTGAAGGAGCTAAATCGAGTCTGGAGCAAACCGAGGAAGAATTTCATAGACAGGAAAAGCTATATGAAAATAAACTTACTTCTGAGACAGAATTTAAAAATTCCAAATACGCTTATCTGAATGCCAAATCAGCTTACGAAGCAACCAAAGCTCAGGCTCAGCAATCTGAAGCGAGATATGACAAAGCACTCGATTATCTCAGTAAAGCCAAAGTGGTTGCTCCTATGCCCGGGATTATTACCTTTCTTGACTGTGAAGAAGGGGAGATTGCCGCAGCTCAGACTGTTTATTCGCAGGGAAAAACTCTGATGACTGTCTCTAACCTTGATGTTTTTGAAGTCGAAGTTGAAGTTGACGAAACCGAAGTTACCAAGGTGGAATTGGGGCAGGAGGCTAAGATTGAAATTGATGCTTTCCCGGATACTACCTTTATGGGGGAAGTGGTCGAGGTTGGCAATACGGCTATTTATACCAGCAGTTCTGACCAAAGCACAAATTTTAAAGTTAAAGTAATTTTCATAGACAAAAATGAGAAAATTCGCCCCGGTATGTCTGCCACAGTGGATATTACTTCAAATGAAATTAAAGATGCTTTAGCAATTCCTTATAGTGCCGTCGTAATGCGTTCGCTTGATTTGGATTCATTAATGCAGGCGAGAAGTAAAACAGATGATACCGTTAAAAGCGAACAACCGGAATCAGATGGATTGCAAGCTGCTGTGAATGATAATAAAGATTCCCTTAAAACTAAATCTGAAGATGAAGTTGAGAGAAAAGATGTCAAAGGAGTCTATGTCATTCGAGAAGGTAAAGCAATTTTTGAACTAATCGAAACCGGCATTGCCGATCAGAAATATATTGAAGTTCTTACCGGACTCAAGAAAGATGATTCGGTTGTATCGGGGCCGTACAAGGTTCTCAGATCCATCAAAGATGACGAGGAAGTTGAAATTATCAAAAAGAAAGATGAGAGTGAATAGCAGTGCCACTTATTGAAACAAAAAATTTATGGAAGACATATAAAATGGGGGCTGAGGAAGTTCATGCTCTGCGTGGAGCCTCTATCACTATTGAGAAAGGTGAATATGTTGCGATTATGGGGCCGTCCGGGTCTGGGAAGTCTACTCTGATGAACCTGATTGGTTGTCTGGATACTCCCACTCAGGGCGAATATCACCTTAACAGTCGCCTGGTCAGCAGCATGAATGATGATGAATTAGCAAATATCCGCAACCGGGAGATTGGATTCGTTTTCCAGACATTTAATCTTTTGCCGAGAGCAACCTCTCTGCATAATGTGGAATTGCCTCTTATATATAATGGATCTCCTTCTGATCAGCGGCGTAAAATGGCTATAGAAGCTTTGACTAAAGTCGAACTTCAGGATCGGATGATGCACAAACCGAGTGAACTTTCCGGAGGCCAGCGTCAAAGAGTTGCGATAGCCAGAGCATTAGTCAATAATCCATCACTCATTTTGGCTGATGAACCAACAGGTAATTTGGATTCCAAAACATCAGTCGAGATCATGCGTCTTTTTGATAATCTCCACCGACAGGGGAATACTATTATTGTGGTAACTCACGAGCAGGATATTGCCAACCGGGCTCGGAGAGTCCTGTCGATCCTGGATGGTAAGATTGACAGTGATGTATTAGTTCGCGAAGAAGATCGAAAGATTTTTTAATTATGATTTCTTTTTCTCTGCTTAGTATAGCTATTGGAGCCCTTTGGGCAAATAAACTTCGTACTACCCTGACTCTGCTGGGGGTTATTATCGGAGTTACTTCGGTAATGACGATTATCTCGGCTCTGGAGGGGATGATGGGAGCCATCGAGTCGCAGATAGACAGAATGGGACCATCAACATTTATTGTTACTAAATGGGGTATGATAACATCTGAAGAAGAATACTTAGAGGCGGTCAAAAGAAAAGCTATCAGTCTTGAATCTGTTGATATGATTGAGGCTGGATGTGAAAATTGTGAAAAAGTCTGTCCTCGTGCTTATAACCGGGCTGATATTAAGCGGGGTTCTCAGACATTAAGGCGAGTAACGATTGGCGGAGTAGATCCTAATTTTATTGAGATCGCTGATGTTGAAGTTGGACAGGGAAGATTTTATTCGTTTGAAGAGTCACTTCATCGAAAACAAGTGGTATTTATTGGAGATGTTGTTCGCGAAGAACTATTTCCAGGTGTAGATCCGTTAGGCAAGGATATCAGAATCGGAGGTAAAAAATATACCGTAGTAGGGGTTGCAAAAAAAATCGGATCGGTTTTTGGAAATAATCATGACAATTTTGTGCTAATTCCATTTACATCATATATAAAACAATTCGGTGAACCGGGGGATCAATTTAATTTGATGATTAAAGCCTATTCTGTAGAAGTCCTTGATGAAACAATGGATAATGTCCGATTGATTCTCCGTTCCCAGCGGCATGTCCCATATAATAAGCCGGATGATTTTGCCATTATTACTGCTGATAACGTTTTGGATATGGTCAATTCGTTTACAAAGATGTTCCGTTACGGATTGGTAGGGATCTCCTCAATATCATTGGTAGTCGGTGGTATTGTGGTTATGAATATTATGATGGTATCTGTAACCGAACGAACGCGTGAAATCGGAATAAGGAAATCGGTTGGCGCAAAAAAATCACATATTATGGTACAATTTCTTTTTGAAGCATTATTGACTACAATGATTGGGGGAATTATTGGCATTGTGCTGGGTTTTATAATCGCCAAGTCATTAGTGGGGATGCTTGATATGGAAATATCTCCTTCTGTAGTCGCCATTATAGCCGGTATGTCAATTTCTACCGGGACTGGCCTGATTTTCGGGATATACCCGGCTATGAAAGCGGCTCGGTTGGATCCCATTAAAGCTCTAAGTTATGAATGAGTTGGTATTATGATTTTAACGCCTATTGAAATTCTAGATGCTGTCTTAATGGCTCTTTCTTCTATCAGAACTAATAAGATGCGATCCTTTCTTACGATCTTGGGAGTATTAATAGGTGTTGCTTCGGTCATCGCTATGGCCTCGGTTATAAATGGACTGGATAAAGCGGCCAATGATGAGATTGATGCCTGGGGATCTAACAGTTTTTATATCACCCGTTATGCTTTTGATGTTGACCGTGATAAGCTCTCAGAAGAGGACCGTAACCGCCCCCCGATAACTGTTGGCGAAGCAGAGGCCATCAACAAAAACTGTCCAAGTGTGGATGGTGTTTCTCCACAAAATTATTATTTTGCCCCAGGAGGAAATGAAGTTAAGTATAAAAATAAAAAAGGGAACAATCCTTATCTGATGGGGACCTGGCCCGATTTTATCAAAGTAAATAATTTGAATTTAGAATCAGGCAGATTCATTACTGATATGGATCAATTTTCCAGCGCCTATGTCTGTGTCGTCGGTCATAAACTGGCTGAAACTCTTTTTGAAGGGAAAAGCCCGATTGATGAGGTCATCAGAGTCAACGGCGATCGATTCACAGTGGTTGGGGTGTTTGAAGAGAAAAAATCTACTTTCGATGATGACAACGAAAACAATCAGGTTACCATTCCCTTATCCACTTTTGAAAAAATACATCCCTGGGAAGAAGAACTGTTTTTGATCGTTAAAGGTGCCAGCCCTCAAGTGATGGAGCTGGCGGAAGAAGAGATTATCAATACTCTTAGGATTTACCGCAGCGTCCCCTTTGACAAAAATAACAACTTTGCCATTTCTACTCAGGAAAATCTTAAAGAAATGGTTAATAATATCACCAAATACATTTATCTGGCTATGATAATTATAACTTCGGTTGGCTTAATGGTGGGGGGAATCGGGGTGATGAATATCATGCTGGTTTCAGTGACAGAACGGACTCGTGAGATTGGAGTCCGCAAAGCACTCGGCGCCAAGCGTTCAAATATTCTGCTGCAATTTCTGACTGAAGCGGTTACTCTTACCTGCTCAGGGGGAATAATTGGCATCATTTTAGGCATTGGTGTAGGGTTAATAATCAATAAAATAGCCGGTTTTCCCATGACCGTTTCAATTTTCTGGATTGTAATCGGGTTTGTTGTGGCTGTTTCGGTCGGTCTGATATCCGGGATTGCACCAGCCATGAAAGCCGCCCGACTTAATCCAATTGAAGCTCTGCGGTACGAATAATCATATTAAATGTATAATAATAAATATTTTTTTAGTGTTGCCTGCGGTTAAATACGTCTGTTAATTGGAACCGGTTATGGTAATGGTGGTTATGGGAGTAGATATGATTGCAAAAAAAGTGATTCCAATTGTATTAGTTTTATCAATAATCTTATTCTCTATTCCGGTTCAATTATTTGCTCAAAAATATGATTTCAGAAAATATGCTGAGCAGGAAGGTGATCTGCTAATTGATTATGCGGCTTTTGCTGGTTCAGAACCTGGGGAGGTCCGTTTGGAAATCTACTATCAGATTTACAACAGCGCCCTTCATTTCACCCTTGAAAATAATATACATGAAGCCAAATATGAGATAAATATCTGGATCAACGATGAAAAAGGGGCGAAAGCAGGCTCTTATTCCGATGAAAAAACGGTCCAGGTGGCTAGTTCCAATAAAGCTCAATCGAAAAGTGATTTCCGGGTAAATCAAGCCAGCTTTGAACTCCAGCCCGGAAAATATGATATTGATTTTATCTTATCTGACCCTCGTTCACAATCAGTACTTCGAAGAGAACTCAAAGTTAATCTTAAATCATTTGATAATAAAAATCCTCGATTGTCGGATATAGAATTTGTCCAAGCGGTAAAAATCGATGATAGCTCCGAGAGCCGTTTTTCTAAAGGGAACTTAATCATCATACCTTCGCTGAATAAAAGTTTTGGAATGGAAGAAAATGATAAATTTGTTTTCTATGTTGAAGTTTATCAAGGTACTGATTCCATGGAAGAGATCACTATTGAGACTATTTTGCGTCATGATCTCAATGGCATGATGTATAGAGACACGATTGATACCAAGTTGGAAGGGCCGGTGACGAGGCAATTGCGAGAGATTACCCTGGACGGATTTCAACCGGGGGAGTACGACCTTTTTGTCCGTTTACTGGGGAGAAGAAATAAAAAAATTGATGAAAAAAGGGAGAGGTTTGAAGTCCCCTGGAATCAAAAATCTCTTATCAGGTTTCGTTACAATGAAGCAGTATCCCAGTTGGAATATATTGCTGATCCCGGTGAATTAAAGGAATTGAAGAAAATTGAGGACAATGGGGAGAGAATTAAAGCCTTTAATAAATTCTGGGCATCCAGAGATCCCGATCCGACAACGGAAATTAATGAATTAAAAGTAAAATTTTATTACCGAATCAACACCGCCAATCGTCTATTTACAGTAATGAGAAGAGAAGGATGGCGGACTGATCGGGGAAGAGTATTAATTCAATACGGAGAACCGGATCAGATTGACGATTTTCCTTTTAATACCGATGGGAGACCATATCAAGTATGGCATTATTATGATGAAAGTCCATATCGGAGATTTACTTTTGTAGATGAGAATGAAGATGGCGATTATCGGTTGATTTATCCTTATGATGGTTTAAACCAACGACCCGATTTTTAGTTGGAGGAGTATAAATGAAACGAAGTGCGATTAGTAAATCATATCAAATCTGCCTAATTCTTTTTTTGTTAATTGTCTCGGGAGTAAATGCCCAGGATGAATTAGATAATTCTCTTACAGTATATTCCGGAGCAGTAGTCCTGGCCGATCCTCAGTTTGATTCAGTTTCACTGGTAGAATTCCCGTTTTCTCTTAACAGGCATGAATTTGAGTTTTTCCATCCTGAAGGGGAAGAACAATTCTTATACTCACGCATTTTTGCCCAGATTGACCTTTTTAATACTCTTGGAACCGCTGTCGATTCAATCACTACCTACTTTTCCGTTAGAACCAATAACAGGACTGAAGCGCTTCAGACGGGAATAAAACTGTTTAATAAATTAGCTCTCCTTGTTAAACCCGGTGTGTATTCGGCGAGGCTTCATGTAATTGATGTCGTTAGCAAGCGAAGCGGCGATGCTTTTATCGACAAAATAGTTGTTAAACCCCCTCAGAAAAATAACATTTCGATCGGCGGGCCGATCATAGCCTTTAATGTCAAACCTGTTGTTGATACGGAAACGGTAAATATGCGCTTGGTTCGAAATAATTTCTATATTATTCCTAACCCGGTCTCTATGTTCAATGATAAAGATACCGTTGTATATCTTTACTACGAATTATACAATCTTGATTATGATTCTGATAATCCCTCCCAAATTCAAGTATCATATAATATTTTAAATAATGATTCTTTGTATAAGACGCTTGGAGTGAGAAAATTTGATAAACCGGGTGGAAGTGCCGCTCTTGCGGAATCTTTTGAGATTAATAACTGGCCATCCGATTTGTATCACTTGCAGATTATTGCTACCGATTTAACCAATAATAAGACCGATACGAGTTTGAGCATGTTTCGGATTTTATCGACAGAAGAAGTAGCTTTGGCTATTGAAAAATTTCAATCCAAAGATCCATATGACCAGCTTAGTCTTGAAAGTAAAATCAATCTGGTGACTTATATCATGGATGTTCAGGAGAAGCAGGCTATGGATCGATTATCCGACGAGGGGAAAAATAATTTTCTTATACAGTACTGGAAGGATAAAAAGCCCAAAAACCGCTTCGGAAAGCCTGTCACTCGCAGGGATCTGATAGCATATTACAAATTTGCCAATGAGCACTTTTCAGAAAACGAAGACAAAACCGACGGTTGGTATAGTGACAGGGGAAGAGTACTGATGTCATACGGCCAATGGGATCAACTTGAGAATCGCGAAGTTCCCATGAGGCAGGATGCTTATGAAGTGTGGTGGTATTTCGGCTACAAAGAGGGCAAGGTATTTATTTTTGAGGATAAGAATGGATTTAGAAGATTGGTTCACTCTAATGTAGACGGTGAAGTCTATGATGGGAGCTGGGATGATGTGATCAACTCCGGCATGATTGATATTAACCCTGATTTTGTTGATTAGGATGATGTTAACTCTGATTCTTAATTTTAAAAATTGATGATAAAAAAAGCCCTTAATGATAAGGGCTTTTTTTACTTTATGACAATTATTTTAATTACCACTCTTAACGGTCTTTACACGATCCTCGTTGCCGGGAGCTCTAATAGTCCTTTTAACAGGGATGGTAAAGCGTGAAGTTTGCTGGTCATTGAGTTCCAGAGTAAAAGATTTGTCGAACGATTTTGCCAAGTAATCTTTATTTATTTTGATTTTTCCGGAGGCCGACTCACCCGGCTTAATCTTGTCAGGAAGTTCAACACTGAAATAATCTTTTGCATAGGCAATCATCGAAACGTCCAATACTTGTTCGGAAACATTGTTAATCGTAAATTCGGCTTCATCGATTACCTTATCGCTGAATTGCGACATGTCAATTTTATAAGGTGTGATTACCACCGGATAGGTGGAATCAGGACGAGGTGTGATAGTCGCGGTAATGGTTACCATCTTATCCGGAGGCCCTTCATTTGTCTGAATTTTAGGGCGTTTGGATACTTTTGATTTATAAGTTTTAGTATCAAATATGATTTCTAATTTGGCACTGTCACCGACAGGCAGCACATTTTTATCCAAAGGTGCTTGAGTGCATCCTCAGCCAGGGACTACTTTCAAAATCTTCAGTTCATCATCTCCGGTTGAGAGCAGCCAAAAATCATGGGAGATTTTGGAATTCTGGGGTACAAACCCGAAATCAAATGATGATTCGCCAATAGTCAGGCGGGGGGCACTGGTAGCCATACTGGCAAATACCAGAATTGAAATCAAAATTAAATAAATTTGATTTTTAATCTTCATGATTTGTCTTAGATCCTCCAAAATATATATTACAGTTAATAATTTGTTATCTTCTTCACTTATAAAATTTACGTCGTACCGGAATAGTCATATTGGTATTATCTTTATCGTTTATTGAAAAAGTTATTGAAGCCTGCCAGGGGATATCTTTGTATTTTTCATTGAGTTTTATATATCCACTCGCTGATTCATTAGCTTTTATTGATTTAGGATAATCAATGGTGTATCGATCCGATATAGTAGAAATTACCTTTATTTCATAATCAAGGGGATAAGTATTGGTGAAAGTAAATTGTATGCTGTCAATATCCTTACGGGCTGTCTGCCCAAATTCAAAACGAAAAGGTTCAATCAATACTGGTATAATATTATTAAAAGTTTGCTTTATTCGTCCCGTTAGTGATAACCTTATTGGGTCAGGTTTACCGTTGTAAAATATTCGTATTGACCTGGAAATAGAACTCCGGTTTTTTGAAACATCCCACTCTAAATCAATCAATAAGCTGTCTCCGGGGGGAATTCGGTCGGTTTTTTTACTTGTTACAGCACAGGAGCAGCCGGTTTTGATTTCATCAATTATAACTGTGTCAGTTCCAATTGATTTTACCCAGAATCCGTTATATAGAACTGATCCTGAGGGGATGTCCCCAAAGTCAAAAATATCAGCTGGTGCAACCAGAATTGCTTCTGCGTTGATATTAACAGAAATAACCAGCGTAAATATTAATAAAGTTATAAATCTTTTCATCTTTTCCTTATATTATGTTGTCGGTACATTAGTTCCAACCTTAGTGAAAATACTATAATTTGAAATTTTGTCAAGTTTGTTAAGGTTCAGAGGCTGTTATTTATTCTATTTAATTAATTGGTATAATTTAAGTTATAAGGTTTAAAACAAAGATAAATCAAATATCGAATATTTTACCCGGATTTAGGATACTACCAGGGTCAAACTGCAGTTTTATTTTTCTCATTAAATTAACTGCCGCCCCATGTTCCAGTTCAAAAAGATCTTTATGACCCAGCCCGATTCCATGTTCACCCGAAATTGTTCCACTTAATTCTATAGTTTTCTTTATAATCATATCATTAATCTTTTGAGCCTTGCTCCATTCCTGTTGATCATCTCGGTTGGCTAACATCAATGCATGCAGCAATCCCAGACCAACATGGCCGAAAGTGTGCATAATTATATTGTTTTCAGCAGCTATTTTATGGCAGAATTCAACCATCTCAGGCAAGTGGGAGATAGGGAAAGCAACATCATTTCTAAGGATAGTATAACCCGGTTTTCTATGCTTAATAGCCTCGGTAACCCAGTGCCTTATTTCCCATGGATTTTGATTATCAGCCAGTACAAGGGGTCTGCCGCCTAACTCAGAGCATACTTCTGAAGCAAGTTCGGCGTTTGACTTCAATACTTCTTCAGGTCCGTGAATCTCAAGGAAAAGTGAGGGGAGTTCCTCCAATCCATAGCCTTTTAGAGCATTCAACGCCTGAATAACAGCCCGATCTAAGAATTCAATTGCAGCCAGATCCAATCCATAGCGGCACATCTCAGATACCGCCTTGGAGGCATTGATCTCATTATCAAAAATAAAGGCGCTCTGATGCCGTCCTTCGGGGAGACCGGCCAGTTTAAGAGTAATGGCTGAAATAACAGCCAAAGTACCCTCAGAACCGCAAATAAGCTCAACCAAATTATAACCACTCGAACGTTTGATAGCCCTGTTGCCAAGTTTTACAATTTCACCGGTTCCGGTGATAACTTCCAGTTCCAGAATATACTCACGGGTTCCCCCATACTTGACCGAATAGATACCGCTGGCATTGGTGGAAACCATTCCTCCGACAGTAGCAATGTCCCCGGAACCACCCGGAGAGGGGGGAAAGAAGAGTCCGTCCTGCTTCAAGCGAAGGTTTAATTTGTCATATATAATTCCCGGTTCCACTTTGACTTGCAAATCTTCTGGCCAATAGTCAATTATATTAGTCATCCGGCTGAGATCAAGAACTATTCCATTGGGAAGAGGAATTGTTGAACCTTCAAGAGCGCTTCCGGCTCCTCTTGAGGTAATGGGTATTTTAGCTTCAAAACATGCTTTAACAATTTCACTGATTTCTTTGGAATTGATTGCCCAAACTACTGCTATTGGTTTAACTCCCGGCAGAGTTGATTCATCCTCTGAGGCAACTGCGAGTTGGTCAGCCTGAGTTGAAAACTGATCTTTTTGTACTAATGATGACAGCTTATTCAGTATATCCATACAGTATTAATTCTTTGAATTTTTTATTACCTGATAAAACGGATCCCACATTGGGGTTATTATCGGTTTTTGTTTTAATTTTTCAAGATCATCCTTATCAAGCAGATTCTTGTCGATAATAGTAAAATAGACATATTCATTAAACCAGTCATCATACATATACCAATAGCCGTCATCACCTTTATCGGTACCCCAACTATTTTCTACCAGCCACTTTACCGGCTTTCCTTCGGTAGTAGTATCCACTCCCAGAAGTACCATAGCATGATTGGGGGAGCTGTCAAAATATTGAATCCGGTCGCTCTTGGATATCTTAAAATCCAATCCCAGAGTAGTATTATAATCATATACATCAGCGGCAAAAATCCCCTCTTTACCGTAATTCCCTTTGCCAACATCACAGGCAAACCAGACTGCCTGGCTATCAAGTAATGCTTTAAGTGAATAGGCTTTTAGCTTATCAATAGATAGGTTTAGCATAGTCATATCTGGTTGATCCGCCATGTTGCGGCTGGCTTGCATCTGATAAACCTTGTCAAATTCCTTTGAAGGATTATTCATGATCGTAACATATTCCAGAACATCGTCGGCTAAAAATTCTTTATAGAATGATTTGGGAGTATAGGTTTTAGGCTCTGAAACAGTGGAATCTTTGCTCTCATAACGGAACACGAATTCTTTTGGAGGGGTGCCATAAGCAAAAACCATCAGAGTATAAATTTCTTCGAGCATCTCTTTTTTGCGCTCCCTGATCTGATCTTCGGTTTTGCCATTCGTATGCATTTCCCGCATCTCAGAAGCAAACATTCTCAGTTTACAATTAGCCAGGGAATTAATGGTTCCTGTCGAGGTTGATTGTTTGGTCTCCGGCATAGCTGTAATTGGGACGGCTCCGTATTTATCGAGCAAAGCGGTCACATAATGCCACCAGCCGCCATCACCGAATGGCTCTTCGAGTGTAATTCCCAGTTCGCGGTCATCATAAGGGCGGTCACGGAGGCGTATGATTTCCTCAAGAAAAGTGTTGGCTTTTTCCATCTTGTCCCAAAAGGTCAGATATGGCTGGGAGAGTTCAAACGAAGAAAGGCCCAATTTGTTCATCAGGTCAGGATTGTAAACATTTAACCCGGCAAAAAGCCAGCATCGCCCGGAGCCTTTCTGATTGGTAATTCCGCTCTTATTAAGACGATGGCTGAATTGCTTGTTATGGGAAACAATAATATCTCGATTAAGGGAGAGATCATTGATATTGTTATTGGTTATAGCATTTATCAGATTTTGCCTGCTACCCTGTTCGGCAAAATTGGCTTCAAGCCTTTTGATAAGATCTTCACTGAGAGCTGTTTTATCTACCGCTTGAACTGATGAAATAGTAAAGATTAATAGAAGTGATAAGATCATCACAAACGACCGCATACATTACTCCTTCCTGATGTTGCCTGACACAACCGGTAATTTAGATTAATAAGGGTAATTCTAATTTGGGTAATTGTAAAGGGAATTTGAGGTTAAGTTTATCATCAGGGTATGCGAATTGTACGTTTTATAGGTATAGTGAAACGAATATTTTCTAGTGAAAATAATTGAATAGTCATTGATTTCTCGAATTCGCCGCCAATCCCTATATCATTTAGTATGATTTCATAATAAATGGAATCATTTGGTTTAATTCTTTCGCTGATATCCGGGTATTCTATTTCTGTTGGATAATCAATTATAGACATATATTGATTTTTATCGGAATTATTAAGAATTAATAATCTGTTCCTATCAACTATATTTTGTCTAAATTGTGAGAAATCTAATTTGTAAGGAATAATTGATAGTGCTAAGGTTGTGTCAAGCGGACGGTACACATAAGATTGAACATCAATTCTTATAGAAGAATAAGGGTCATAAAAAACTTTTACCCATTTGCTGATATTCCCTCTATAGGTCTTCGTCTCAAAGATTATTTCCAGTAAAGTGCTATCCCCAGCCTGAATAATATCTTTTTCAAGTATGTATTTTATACAGCCGCAACTTGGGGTTATTTTATAGATTACTAAAGAATCTTCACCAGGGGGGTAAATCCAAAATCTATGTGATATTGTAGAGTATTGAGGGGTGAACCCAAAGTTAAAGCTATTTTCCGAAATTGAAAAGCCTGTATTGTCATTATCAGTGTTATAATTTGTAATTGAACTTTCACAACTAAGTATTATTAAACACGTCGAAATTGTAATTAATAAGTTCATGAAAAATGCTATAATTATATGAGTCTGCTTCATCAGATAATTTCTATAATTTCATCATTGTTTTGGTGATAAATTCATCTTTTGTAATAACACTATAATAGTAAAATCCTCTATTTAAATTAAAATCCGTAGGAGGCCAAATTATTTCTACATATCCAGCAGCATAAAAATCATTCTTTATAAATAATATTTTATTATTTATATCTCTTATAAGTAATGTAACTTCCTGAGCTTTTGCTATTTCAAAGGAAATCGTTGTATTGATTATAAATGGGTTGGGGTAATTTTGATTTAATTTGATATTATCCCTGGGCAGAGCATCAGTTATAACTCGGCCTCCTTCAGTAGTAGCCATTGAATAACTTATAACTATACCCTGAGCATCAAGGTATTTGCCCTTAAATGATTGTGATAGATTCATTGAATAAACAAGTGCACGAGTGACATCACTGCCTAAATCATATTTGTAATCCATATTCATATTATCAGCTAATAATATTGGTGTAACATTTCCTCTTATAACGACATGAGCCGCACCAATAACTTCATGAACATATAGAACATTATCCTGATCAACATATGCAGTTATTGTTTTGTCTTCAGGGTAAGGGAGAGCATCACCAACTATAAAATGAATCATAAAATACAAGTCTGCAATATCCGGGTACACGCCATCCTGGTTGACATCGGTTGCTTTAAGATTCAGCTCCGGATTTGAAAAAACCGAGTCACCGTATACAAAATAATGTGTGTACAAGACTGCGTCGGCAATTTCATTGGCTGTGCCATTGAGATTCAAATCACCTATGAGGAAATTTTCGGGTTCGGTTGGTTTGTTGTCACAACTTAGATGGAGGACGCTGAGCATTATAACAATCAGTAATATAATTGTGTCTATATAAAATTTGTGTTGAGTCTTTTTCATGTTTTCCCTACTTCAGCAAGATCATCTTACTTGTTTTAATATCATCGCCGGTAATTATCCGATAGAAATATACTCCACTGGCAACAGTTGTGCCGGCATTATTTGTTCCATCCCATCGGATATCAATCTGTCCAGCATCATAGTATTTATTAAAATCATAAATCTTCTCACCGAGAACATTGTAAATCTCGAATTTAATTTCTTTGGCTATGGGAATATCAAAAGTGATGACAGTTTCATTGTTGAAGGGATTGGGGTAGTTGGATGGGGGAGTGATATTATTAGATTTTCCTGCTATCTGAACAAATACTTTTCCACCTTCATAAGTGGCCATTTCAATACTTTGAAGATTACCTCCGCCTAAATGAATTAAATTGCCACCATCAAAAAATTTACCCTCGAAGGAA
>JBDRQG010000374.1:0-22770 GCA_043826475.1 bacterium | reverse complement strand
GTAATGATGAATTTATTGTTTTGGGGAATGTCACACTTATGTATCAGGGTGATAATATTCCAGATCCAGGTATTTATCTAACAAAATACACTAGTAGTGGAACCCAACTCTGGAGTAAGACTTATAACAACCAAAAGTGTTTTGGACGTTGTGTTCAAGAGACTTCTGATAATGGTTTTATTATCTGTGGATATGCTTATGATTTCGGTGGTGTGATGGGATCATTCATAATGAAAACAGATTCGCTTGGTAATAAAATCTGGGCAAAAGTATATGAAATGACTGGATTTCAATATGAACCTTTTAAATATGGGTTATATTCTACCCGACAAACATCTGATGGTGGATATCTTGCAGCAGGTTATGACAAGAATACTCAACCTTCTTTTATAGTATGGAAGTTTGATTCAGCAGGTGATTCAGTTTGGGCTAGAAAATATCCAGAATTTGGTAGTGAAGGGGGTGGTCGTGCATATAGTCTTGAACTCACTTTTGATGGTGGGTTTATAGCAAGCGGATTTGAGTCTTCCAACAGCTATTATATTGTAAGAGCTGATTCAAACGGTGATACTTTATGGACCAAAAGTGGAATCTATGGCGAAGATAAAGGTTTATATGCTATGACTAAAACTGATGATGGTGGCTTTGCATTTGCAGGATATGATCATATAGCAACTGATAATATCTTTATCGAAAGAATAGCACCAGAGTCCTGCTGTATTCTCAGAGGGGATGTCGCCCCGCCAAAAGATGGGGCTGTTCTTGTAAATGATCAGGTTTATCTTCTTAACTTCTTATTTAGGGGTGGTCCTCCTCCTGAATGTATGGAAGAAGGCGATTGTGCGATCCCACTGGATGGAAACATTCTTGTCAATGACTTGGTTTGGTTAGTTAATTACCTGTTCAAAGGTGGTCCGCCTCCTCCGGAATGTTGATTAGATTGATTAAATTAAAAAAACAGCCCTGATACAAATCGGGACTGTTTTTATTTTAATATCGGTTAAGGCTGATATTATTTATGGTTGGCAGGTTCCTCGGAATGCTGGCTGCCGTTATTTTCTTCGGAATCCTTTTTGGGATTGAAAATAAAAGTCAGTTCATCCTTCGCCGCACCAATAATCAATTCACAATCACCGGCATACTGGCCTCTGAGAATTTCCTCGGAAAGAGGATCATCGAGATATTTACGCAAAGCTCTCGCTAACGGACGAGCGCCATATTCCGGTTCAAAGCCTTTATCGGTCAAGAATTCCTTGGCCTCATCAGTCAGGGTGAAGCTGATGCCCCGCTCCGCCAACTGCTCGGCAGTATCATTGACCATGATCCCAATAATCTCTTTGATGTGTTCTCTTTCCAATGAGTGGAAAATAATAATTTCATCGAGACGATTGATAAGTTCGGGATTAAAGGTTTTGCGAAGCTCTTCCTTGATCTTCTTGGACATACCATCATGTGAAAGATCAGAAGCTTTGGCATCAAAACCGACAGTCTTATCATCCCGTAGTTGTCGGGTACCGAGATTGGAGGTCATTATGATAACGGTATTCTTGAAATCGACCTTGCGTCCGAACGAATCGGTCAACTGGCCGTCATCAAGCAGCTGCAGCAATATGTTGAAGACATCAGGATGAGCTTTTTCAATTTCATCGAGAAGTACTACCGAATAAGGTTTGCGGCGGACTTTTTCCGTTAACTGCCCCCCTTCTTCGTAGCCAACATAACCGGGAGGAGCGCCAATCAGACGAGATACAGCAAACTTCTCCATGTATTCAGACATGTCGATACGAATAAGAGAGTCGGCATCTTCAAACAGGAATTCCGCTAATCTGCGAGCCAATTCGGTTTTACCCACTCCGGTAGGGCCAAGGAAGATAAAGGCTCCTATTGGACGACGGGCATCGCCCAAACCGGCTCTGGCTCTGCGAATGGCTTTTGATATCGAAGTAATAGCATCACTTTGGCCGACAATGGTCTTTTTTATCTCATCTTCCATTCTCAGAAGACGCTTGGATTCGTTTTCTTCCAGACGGAACAAGGGAATACCGGTCATTTTAGCCAACACGGCGGCAACATCATCACCGGTCAATGTAATTTTATCTTTAACCCTCGCTTCTTCCCATTTTTTCTGGAGGTTGGTGAGCTCTTCTTTTTTGGCTTTTATATCATCACGAAGCTGAGCGGCCGTTTCAAAAGCCTGATTTTTGACCGCCTTTTCTTTTTTCTCATGCAGTTCGGCAACTTCGTTTTCTATTTCGGCAAATTCTTCGGGACGGGTATAAGTGGATAAATGCGCCCGTGAGCCGGCTTCATCGATCAAATCAATAGCTTTATCCGGCTGGAATCTTCCGGAGATATACCTATTCGACATTTTGACAGCGGCTTCAATAGCACCGTCAGAGATTAACAACTGATGATGTTCTTCATATCTCTGTCTTAATCCCTTCAGTATTTTGATAGTGTCCTCTTCGGAAGGGGGATCAACCAAAACTATTTGGAAACGGCGGTCAAGAGCACCATCTTTCTCGATAAACTTGCGGTATTCATTCATAGTGGTAGCTCCAATACAACGGAGTTCACCCCGAGCCAATGAGGGTTTAAAAATATTGGAAGCATCCAATGACCCTTCAGCACCACCGGCTCCAACTATTGTATGAATCTCATCAATAAAGATAATCACATCGGTAGCATTGATAATTTCATTCAGAACCGCTTTGAGGCGTTCTTCAAACTGTCCCCGATATTTTGTCCCGGCAACAAGAGAAGCCATATCAAGGGTAACAACTCTTTTGTTTTCAAGCGTTTGGGGGACTCTGTTTTCTACAATACGCTGAGCCAGACCTTCAGCAATAGCCGTCTTTCCAACTCCCGGCTCGCCAATTAGAACCGGATTGTTTTTCTTGCGGCGGGAAAGGACCTGGGCGACTCTTTCAATTTCATCAGCTCTGCCTATGATCGGATCCAGTTTCCCTTTTCTGGCCAGTTCGGTCAGATCGCGGCCAAAATGATCCAGAGCAGGAGTTTTGGATTTTTTGCGTTTTTTCTTAAATGAAGAGGGATGTCCGCTCTTAATATTTTTTAGTTCTTCATAAGCCTCTTTATAATCGATTTCATAGGTTGATAAAACCTGCGCCGCAACCCCTTCTTCATCCTTGAGCAGAGCCAGAAGGATATGTTCGGTATCGATATCCTTGGATTTAAGAGCTCTGGCTTCCTGGCCGGAGACTTCAAGCGTCTTTTTGGCGCGAGCTGTCAGAGGGAGTTGGCCCATAGTCATGGTTCCCCCGGCCGGCTGTACAACTTCTTCAATAGAGGTCTTTAGATCAGCCAGTTCGAGCCCAAGATTGGAAATAATTTCAATCGCGCGCCCATCACCCAATCTGATCAAACCTAAAAGAAGATGCTCGGTTCCGATGTAATCATGTCGCAGGCGAGCAGCCTCATCTCGTGCATATTCAATTGCTTTGCGCGCACGCTCCGTAAACATCTCATTCATCGTGAGCCATCCTTCCCTAAGTATCTTATTTCAAACCCGTGTGTCATTATCGCAAACATAATTATATCCTCAGTTGCTTCTCAATTTTTCACGCACCATCTGCGCTCTTACGAAATCCCGACGGTTGGAATCCATTTCGGAACCGTAATATTTCTGCAAATGCGCCGGTTGTGATAAGAGTAAAATTTCATTTATCAAAGTTATATCGAGAAAATCTATTATCTTCATAGCATGTCCCAGTCTGACTGCTGAGAGCAAATTCATAACTTCATCCGAAGTTAATACCCGGGCATTTTTTAAAATGCCATAGGCCCGCCATATTTTATCTTCGATCATATCAGCCGCTTCATCAATCAGACGCTGCCGGGCTAAAGCCTCTTTTTCAATTATCTCCCGGGCGATACGGTTTATCTGTCCCAAAATCTCTTCTTCCGCAATCCCTAAGGTATTTTGGTTGGAGATCTGGAAAAGGTTACCGAGGACATCAGAGCCTTCACCGTAAAAGCCGCGAACTATCAAGCCGCTACGGGTAATATGTTTTATAACGTTATCAATTTCTTTGGTCAGGACCAGGCCGGGCAAATGAATTAATACTGAAGCTCTCATTCCGGTTCCGGCATTAGTCGGACAGGCGGTCAAATATCCAAAATCCGGATCGTAGTCATATTCAAGATAACGACCTATTTCAGCATCATAAGCGGCAGCTACATCAAAGGCTCCTTTGGGATCCAAACCGGCTGACAGAGCCTGAATTCTTAAATGGTCCTCTTCGTTTACCATAATGGAAACTTTTTCATCGGGACCTAAATATAATGATTTTGATAATTCACCATTTAAAAACAAAGGTGAGATCAAATGTCTTTCGATCAGAAAATCCCGATCCCAATTGGAAATATCTCCAGCATTATAATATTGGCCCACGCCAAGCATTTTTGATCTGGCCACAGTCGAATCAAAATATCCGACTATTCTTTTTTTAGTATCCAGGTCCGCTGCCGGAGGGTACTTACACCCGGCCACGTTGCGAGCCAAACGAACCCTTGTCGAAAGGACTACCAGAGCATCCTTTCCTTTTCCGGAAAGCCAGGCTGCTGGTGATTTTGCCATTTCTTCAAACATTGTATCCAACCTTCACCCCTGACTATTTACTCTCAAGAGAGAAATTCTCTCTAATTGTCTTTAGCTTATCTCTTATTTCAGCTGCTCTTTCAAAATCTTCCGATTCGATTGCTTTGATCAGTTCCTCTTCCAAACGTTCTTCCTCTTTGACCGGTAGTACATCGGAATTATCCAGATTTTCCTTATTAACAATCGGCCCTCTGCCGCGATGGAGAGAATTGCCGTGTATTTTTCTCATAATCGGTTCCAACCTGGGTCGGAAAGCTTTGTAACAAGAGCCGCATCCAAACCGGCCCTGCCGGGTAAATTCATTAAACTCCAATCCACAGTTATCACAAACTAATCGGGGACCGTCATCTTCTTGACGGAATCCGAGTTTGGGGCCGGTAGAGGCTATACCTGTAAGAATTTCAGCCAGTGGGAAAGGGACATTGTCCAGGGGAGAATGAAATCCTCTGGCCAATGCACATTGCTGGCATAAATTCAGAGTTGTCTTTTCATTATTAATAATTTGCGTCATATGAACCATAGCTTCCCGCTTTTGGCAATCCTGACATTTCATTTCATCACCACCTGATTTTCCTATTCGCTTAATTTGCCGCCAATTATTTTCAACTGGCGATTACATCCCTGAGCCAATTCTTTATTATGAGTCGCTATCAAAAAAGTCGTATTAAAATCCCGGTTGAGTTTGAAGAGGAGATCGTGGAGTTTACGACCGGTATCGGTATCCAGATTACCGGATGGTTCATCAGCCAAAACAATCTGAGGATCATTAGCTAAGGCTCTGGCTACAGCAACTCTCTGTTGTTCTCCGCCTGACAACTGAGTCGGGCGATGTGTTTTCCTATCAGTTAAACCGACAAGATCCAGCAGTAGTTCCCCTTTCTTCGCCGCTTCAGTACGATTCTTACCACCAATTAACAGCGGAATCATCACATTTTCAAGGGCATTAAAGTCTTCAAGCAGATAATGCGATTGAAAAACAAAACCTACGTTTCTGTTGCGAAAAAGAGAAAGTTCCTCTTCCGATTTATTATTCAGCAATTCATTATCAATTCTAATTTCACCTTTTGTCGGTTTATCCAAACCACCCAATAAGTGTAAAAGAGTCGATTTCCCGACTCCTGAAGCTCCGGTAACAGCCAGCATTTCCCCTTTTGGTACTGAAATAGAAATACCACTCAAAACATTTACCGTAGTATCCGATGTCTTAAAAGCACGGTATAAATCAGTCGCTTCAAGGATGCTGTTATTTTCCATATTCCAATTCTCTGCCTGCAGTTTTAATTAACATACAGGTATATAGTTATTTTCGCCAAATTCCTGTAAACGTTTAGTATTTATTGTAATTACAATCATTTTTACTTCCTTAAAACCTCAATTACCGAAACTCTGGAAGCTTGATAAGCCGGATACAATGATGCCACAAAACAGATTATAAAAGTTATTCCACCGGCAAAGAGAAAATCAATTAAATGCGTTTCTATTGGTAAATAGCTTATAAAATAGATATCAGCTGGCAGATTAATAAGCTTGTAATGATTCTGTAAATAGGCACATAATAATGCTAGACCCCAACCCAGGATTACTCCGTAAGTGGCTATACTTAAACCTTTTGAGACAAAAATTCGAATTATTGAAAAAGGGGTGGAACCCATTGTTTTCAGGATCCCGATCTCGCTTCTTTTCTCCATTGTCAGCAATACCAGCGTGGATATTATTGAAAAAGCTGCTACCAAAACGATCAAAATAAAGCCTAAAAACAAGACTTTTTTCTCGATTTCGATCCATTCAAACAGATTCCGGTGCAATTCATACCAGGGGACAACATCATATTTGAATTCAAGTGTAGAATCTATTGCTGCCGTTATTTCCGGAGTATAATTAACATCTTTTAATTTCAAATGGATAGTCGTGACAACATCGCCGGTACGGAAAAGTTTCTGAGCTGATTCCAAAGAGACATAAGCCATCTGAGCATCAAAATCATACATCCCAGTCTCCAGAATTCCGGTAATATAGAACTTAGCCACTCTTGGGCGGCTTTTACCCTGAAGGTCATCACCTTTAAGTGAATACAGAAATACCGAAGATCCCAGAAATACGCCCAGTCGGTCAGCCAAGCTGGTGCCAATAATCATCCCGGGAATAGTATCACCATCTTCAATAATAGGTTCAAAAGAACAATCCCCGACTGTGACATTTTCAATAATCTGCGATGTCCTCTTTTCCTGATCAATATCAATCCCTCTGATAATTATGCCATCACCGTTTGAGGCTGAAGATATTGCCACTTTGTAATAGATAAATGCCGATGCGGCCTCAACCCCATCGACTGATTCTATTGTTTTAACCAATTTTCTATAATCTGAAATATATTCATTATTAAATGGAAATATCGTAATATGAGCAGTAGTCCCCAATAATCTGGTGCGTATTTCGGACTCAAAGCCATTATGGAGCGACATTACAAAACAGACCACCGCCACTCCGAGCATTACACCTACAATTGTAATCCAGGTAGAGACTGAGACAAAAAATTGTCCCGACCGCATATAGCGGCGCGATATAAATGATTCGTATCCCATACTTATTCATTATACCATAACTCATAGGGATGTAACAACTTTTTTATTTTATTTAAAATATGCCGGAAACAGGGATTACGACTTTATTAATTTTTGATTCATTGCCTCTTTTAAATAACCTTACTCAATTTTTACCAATAAGTAACCGATAACATATTAAAAAAATTGATTACCGGTATTAAAAATCGATTTGAACAGTTATTGGAAAAGCAACATGCCTGACACAGTAAAAAAGATAAGCGATTCCTTAGAAATAACAGCTTTGACCGATATTATCCCCCTGAACCATCTTCAAAGACTTCAGGATATATTTACTGCGGCAACAAATGTCGCCTCGATTATTATTGACCTGCATGGCAATCGAATAACAAAGCCGAGTAATTTCAGCAGGATTTGCACTTTGATCCATAGCACCGAACTTGGAAAACTACAATGCGATGCTTCTGATGATGAAAGAAAAAAAATATCCATCAATAATGATCAGCCCACCTATTTAAAGTGCCATCCCTGTGGTTTTGCCGATGCCAGCATTCCGGTTTTCATTAACGAACAGAGAATCGCAGACTGGCTGATCGGCCAGGTAAATTTAAATGATGCTGACAGAAATGAAATTATCGACTATGCGACAATAATTGGCGTAGATATTTCGGAAATGCTTCTAGCTTTTGATAAAATTCCAAAAATGTCCTCTTTGAGATTTGAAGAGGCAGTCAAATTATTATTTAGATTATCATCTGACATTATGGAAATGAGTTATCAGGAATTTCAATCAGGCGAATCAGATAAAGAAGCTTTTTATAATGCTATTGAAAATAGATTTGACCGCGAGCTAACTGAATTTAAAAATTCATTTGTAAAATAAACAAAATCGTTAGACTCTTCCAAATTTAACAACAAATTTCCAGTTCTTCAATAATATCTTTTATTGACATATTGTGGCTAGTTTTGTACATTAATTCTATATCAAAACAAGATTTTTAAGTGTACCGCCACATACTTGAAAAGTCATATATATGTTAATAAGTGATAAATAATAATTATTAGTATCATTCAGGAGGTAGTTATGAGTCTCCGCAGTGTTATCTTTTCTATGTTAATATTATTATCCAGTTCAATCTACAGCCAAAATGGAATCATTTCGATGGGATATGTTGATGGTCTCTCAGGGCCGTTTGAAATAACTACCGGCCAGGAAATCACATTTAACTTAAGATTCCAAAATAACACCGGCTCTAATATTTACGGACTTACCAATGGATTTAAAATATATTCTCCAGATGGAGCAACATGGAATACCTCCATCGGTGACACCACAGGTATCCTTGGTTTAGAAGAGTTTACCCTTGCAATCTTTTTAGACGAATACAGCGTTACCGGATCTGGTATTGATACCCTTGGATTGGGTATGGTAAGTTTATTTGGACCTGGAATGATTACCGGTTTTGATGGTTATCCTTATACAATAACTATTGGTCCCATCGACCCCATACACGAAGGAAAAACCATTTGCATCGATTCGTCATTTTTTCCCCCCTCCGGAACCTGGCGATGGGCATCCAACCAGGGGTCATATATCCCTCAATGGAACGGGCCATACTGCTATACAATAACTGCCCCTCCGGTAGCATTTTTCTCTCTTGATAATGTTGAAGGAGCTATTGCGCCTGATACACTGCTGACTGATACTCCAATAAGGTTTGATATTCGGCTAAGATATATCGGTGATGATTCTATATTTACCATGACTAATGGATTCAGAGTTTATTCCCCGGATGGAGCTTACTGGCAATCTACAACACCGGATACAACAGGTGCATTAGGTAAAAATCAGATGGATCTCTTTTTTATTATCGGCGAAACAAATGTCGACGGATTGGGAGCTGATACGGTTGGATATAGCGGTGCCACTCTATTTGGACCCGGCTTAACGGCCCCATTTGATGAAGTTGTTTATACTATTTCTCTGGGTAGTATCGACTCAATTTTTGACGGCAAAACTATTTGCCTTGATTCCTGCTTCTTCCGACCGGTGAGTGAATGGAAATTTATAACTCAATCCGGAAGAGTTATTATTCCGATGTGGGATGGCCCTCATACTTTCCATATTAAAGCACCTCGTTCCGGAGAGGTTATTCTTGATAATGTGTCCGGGTTAACAGCTCCCGATTCGGTGGGAACAAACGACCCGATTACATTTACTTTCCGCCTTACTAACGGAAGCATGAAGTCTGTTTATGGCATAAACCAGGGATTCAGAGTTTATTCACCCGATGGAGCCCGGTGGACAACTACCTCTGGAGACACTACCGGAACATTGGGTCTGGCTCAGTTTGATCAGGGAGTGTTTATTAATAATTTCAGTGTGAGCGGTTCAGGAGCTGACACGATTGGTTTTGTTATGAACCGTCAATATGGGACAGGAATGGTTGATGGTTTTGATGATAATGTATTCACTGTTACCCTGGGGCCAATTAATGTTGATTATAGCGGCAAAACAATTTGTATCGATTCCTGCTGGTTCCCCCCCAACAACCCCTGGGTCTGGTCAATGTCTGATGCCAGCGTAATGCCTCCTACTTGGAATGGACCTTTCTGCTATGGAATTCAGGCGGTATATGATGCTGAAGCTTCCCTTGATCATGTTGATGGTCTTTACGCTAAAGATTCTGTCGCAGTAAACGAGTCACTTACTTTTACTATCAGATTGAAAAATTCAAGTGATGAATCGGTTCGTGCTTTATCTCAGGGATTCAGGATATATTCTCCCGATGGTGCCCTGTGGACGGAAACAATTGGTGATACTACAGGTACTTTAGGTTTAAGTGAATTTGATGGGTTTGTTGTAATTAATAATTCGAATGCAACTGGTGCCGGTGCTGATACAATCTCCTTTAGCATGTTTAAAGATTACGGGACTGGTATGCCTTCGGGTTTTGATGATAATGTCTTTACAATTACTGCCGGGCCAATAAATGAAAATTCCCGAGGAAAGACTATCTGCCTTGACTCTTCCTGGTATCCACCTGACGGACCCTGGACATGGGCTATGACTGATAACACCTTCTTATATCCAACATGGGATGGCCCGCACTGCTACAAAATCGTCGATCCATCTTTTATTCCCGGCAATGGAGAAATATATTTAGCTGGCGTCAGCAATACATATGGTGACCATGTGGTACATACCGGAGAAAAAATCACCTTTGATATTGGATGGAATAATAATACCGGATATGCGATTGATGGATTTACAACAGGGTTTCAAATCTATTCTCCAACAGGAGCCGAATGGACCACAACCGATGCGATCTCAACCGGTTCAATAGGCCCCATTGAATTTCCATTAGCCTTTCAAGTGGTAGAATTCAATCCAACCGGATCGGGAGTCGATACCGTGGGGTTTGGTGGATTAGACATTTTTGGACCTGGTCTTTATGATGGTTATCATGATATCCCCTTTCAAATTGAAATCGGTCCCATCCCACATCAATACAATGGCGGTACCATCTGTCTCGACTCATGTTTTTACCCCCCCGGTGGTCAATGGCTCTGGAGTCTTAAAAACAGCTCACCCATAAAGCCTGAATGGGATGGCCCGCATTGTTTTGATATCGAGACCTATATTGCCGATTCCGTAATTATTCCATCTGTCTCAACCGGTAATCCCTGTTACGGAAGACAACCGGTGATGACTAAACTAACCCAATCAATTACAGGTCTTTCTATCCCTATAGAGATTCCCCTGAACATTTATGTAGATTCAATCTCTTTCGATGGACTTATTACGGAAAATTGGGATGTGAAATACTGTGAAATAAATCATCCTAATAGATTTATTTATGTCGAACTTGATAATTTCCATGGCTATGAAATTCCAGCCGATACTACAACCGTCTTTAATATCCATTTCACTTCTGATGCGGAATGTTTTGTTGACCACGTTTTACATTGGGATACAATTTCGACAGGTAATACTGATCAAACATTGATATTCTCAGATGTGAGTAAAAATGATCTCTCGGCAGCATTTGATCGATTACGCGATCTTTCAACAGATTATGGCTCTCGTCCGGGTGATATCGACGGCAATCAGAAAGTCAATGTTGCTGACCTGACTTATTATGTCGACTTCATCTTCAAAGGAGGACCGGAATCCTGTCCATACACGATACTTGATGCCAATAATTCCTGCACCGGACCTAACGTTGCTGATCTGACCTACCTGGTCAACTATATATTCAAGGGGGGAGCTGATCCATTCTGCGGCTGCCTTGGAAAAAATGGTATGATGGCGCCGAAATTCAATCAGAATATTGACGTCTCAACAGTTTATATAAATGGTACTACTGTTGTATCAATCAATACGCCTATAGCATTAAAAGGTATTCAGCTTGAATTTACCGATGCTGACGATATTGCCATTGAAAATTTAATAGGTGATAATTTCAATATGCTTACTGGACAGTTCGAAGAAAAATCAATTGTTGGCTTGCTCGATATGAATGGTGAGAACACTCTTGTTCCCGGAAATTATGATTTGGTACGCATCCAGTGTGAGGTTAATTTGACTTCTTGTATCATTTCAGATATGAGGCATAAGGATTATGAAGTAAGTATCAATAATGCTGTTAAGCCGACATTTATCCCCGATCATTATGCCTTGAGTCAGAACTATCCAAATCCATTCAATCCCATAACCGAAATAAGTTTTGATTTACCGGAAGCATCACATGTTAATATTGAAATCTATAACATTACCGGACAACGTATAACATCACTGGTTGATGACTATATGGAGGCTGGAGCTTATTCGATTCCGTGGGATGGCAGTGGTTTTGCCAGTGGTGTTTATCTTTATAGAATGGAGACTGAACATTACACCAGGACTTTGAAGATGATATTGCTGAAATAACTCCATGAGAGGAGAAAACAAAATGTTTTTTTTAAGACATGGATTGTCTTATATTCTACAGGTGACATTTTTATTGGTTGCAATTGTATTAAATGCGAATGTGTCAGCACAAATACCATCGATCGTGTCAAGCTCACCTACACTGAATGCTCTAAATGTTCCTACAAATTCAAACATTTCTGTCTTATTTGATGTCGATATGGATCCATCAACTATTAACGATACAACGTTTGTTGTGACCAGTAAGACCTTTGGTCTTTTGTCAGGGACAATCAGTTATGACGGTCCAACCAAAACAACCATTTTTGATCCTGTGGTTGACTTTGGAGTCGGCGAGATTGTAACTGTTGTACTTACTAAGAATGTTAATTCTCTGGTTGGTAATCCCATTGATTATGGTAAAGTCTGGACTTTTACAGTTGAAGTTCAAGGAGGAACGGGGCATCTTACATTGGTTGAGACTGATGATATTGAAGCAATAGTAAATTCTGTCTTTTCGAGTGATCTCAATATTGACGGTAATCCAGATTTAGTGTTTTCTGAAGACCTTCCTTATAATAGTAGTATTAATGTTCGATTAAATAATGGTGATGGTACTTTCTCCACCGACTATTCGTATTCCACGATATATTCTCCTTATGTGGTTTTGTCTGCAGATCTGGACAAGAATAATGGACCGGACATAGTTGCAGCAAGCTCAGCAATATGGGGACTTTCAATATTTTTTAATAATGATAATGGAACATTCGCTGATAGAGTTGAATATCCAATGACAAATTGTGAAGGGGCATATATAGCAGATCTGAATGGTGACAGTTACTTTGATTTGATTCTCGCTAATGTTAATTTATTCACAGTTCTCATTAATAATGGAAGTGGAATATTTACTACTCGATATGAATATGCAACTAACTCTTATGCAAGATCAGTTTGTGCTGTTGATGTTGATAATGACAGAGATATGGATATTGTTGTTGCTTGTTACATTGCTGATAGTTTTCAGGTTTTCATTAACGACGGAGAAGGTCATTTGAATCTTCAAACATCATATAGTACCAGCAATGGTCCGAGTTATATAACGGCTGTTGATGTTGACAATGACAATGATATGGATATCCTCACTGCTCAAAGTGCCGAGGGGGATTTTTCTATTTTCTATAACGATGGAAATGGTAATTATTCTAATCCAACAAATATCTCATACGGTGAATCTTATGGTTCAATTGCCATTCAGGCAGCAGATATGGATGCTGATGGTGATCAGGACCTAATTGTTGCAAATATGTCCTCCCGCAAGATTTATACCTTTTTCAATAATGGAAGTGGATCATTTTTATATGACACATTCTACTCTGCTGAACCAATGCCTTTTACAATCTCAACTAGTGATCATGACGGGGATGGTGATCTTGATTTAGCTGTAGCTAGTACAAATTTCTCAAGCCTTAGTAGTACTATCTCTATTTTTAGAAATGATTTTCTCTATATCTGCGGTGATGTAAACGAGTCAGGAAAGTTTGATATAGCTGATATAGTATTCTGTGTTGATTTTCTTTTCCGGGGAGTAGACGACCCCTTTGATTTCACAAAGATGGATGTTGATGTTTCCGGAACTATCAATGTAGCTGATATCGTGTGTTTGGTGAGTTATTTATTTAGAGGTGGTCCTGAGCCAATTTGTAATATACCCATAAATAACTAAGGTGTGATCTAATCATTTATAAGAGTATAAAAAAATATAAATCCGTTATCAGGAGTTTGAGGTTATGTGTAAAATTACTAATATCATTATCTGTCTGTTATTATTAGTAATCGCACAAAACAGCTTCGGAGTCACATGCGGCGATTTTAATAATAATGGCCAAGTTAATGTAGATGATCTGGTTGGTGAGGTTAATTACCTGTTTAAGGGGGGACCACACGCTTATTATGAACCAGCGATTGACTGCGATGGCAACGGAGAGATAAATGTGGCCGATCTGGTCGGATGGGTCAACTGGTTATTCAAGGGAATAACAGATCCCAATGCCTGCCCTTTTGTTACTGTCACTGAACATGAAGACAACAACAGCTGGTGTCTTATGGACTCGCTCAGCGAGAAAGAATTACATCTCAAATCACTCTCAAAAGGGATACTGGAAGTTGAAGTTATCGGAAATGATCTCCTGGTGCATCATCAGAATGCCTATTATCAATGCTGTCTTATGTACAAAATTGATTGGTATCAATCGGACAATGTGCTTACCGGATTTGAAGTCGATACCGGGGATTTGTGCGATTGCTATTGCCCCTTCCATCTGACCTCAATGATTTACGATTTGCCGGCAGGAGAATATTCAATTGTTCTTCTCGGTATCGAAGGTGATACGGTCGGAACGGCAGTTGTCACTATCGAGGAAAGCTGGATAGTTGTTCATTATGAGAATAGCGACTGCCAGAGCGAAAAATCAACTAAGTTGGCTGATGTTGATTATGGGTACAGGGGTGATACGCTTTCTATGACCCATTGGAATGCTTATCTAAACTGTGCTGCTGATATTATAGTCGACTTTAAAGTGTCAGGAGATACTTTGAGGTTCATTGAGCGTAACATTAATTATGGAGTTCCGGTTCCATGTGAATGCTATTTTGACATCAGAGCCGCAGCTGTTGGGATTATACCTGGAAATTATGTCGTGGAACTTTATCAGCAGGCATATTATTTTTCAGATGCAGTACTTATAGATCGAAGAAATCTCGACTTGCATTAATGTTGATCTGATGTAAAGAATTCATGTATGACAAAAGGTCTTGTTTAAATTTTATGAAATTGTTAATTTAAGACCATATAAGCCTATGATATTACAGCTTCCTTCGCAATAATGGATAGTACAAGTAAATGATATTGTCTGGTTAGTTAACGACCTCTTTAAAGGTGGCTCGGCTGCTTCCCCCTGCTGATCAGAAGTAATATTTTATTAATAAATAACAGCTATTTCAATTTTGGAATGGCTGTTTTTTTTAGAACTATAATTTTTATTATGATAAAATAACAACAAAACCTATCCCCTTGATCTACAACAACATAGCAATGCACTCCGGGAAAGTTTTTTACTCAGGGGCAGTGACTTTCAGTTGACATATTTATAAACTTGATTATATTCCCCCTTGTGAAAAAAATAACAAGGAGGGCGTGTTAAATAACATGTCCCGCTTATGTTGAAATAGTTAAATAAATACTATTTCATAAATAGCTAAAACTATTTTGGTTGAGGTGATTAAATGAGTGAAAAAGGGTTCAACCCATTTGAAATGGCACAGGCGCAGTTTGACAGCGTTGCTGATACCCTGGGTTTGGAACAATCGGTTCGTGATCTCTTACGTAACCCTCTCAGAGAATTTCAATTTAGTATTCCGGTTCGAATGGATGACGGAACAGTCAAAGTATTTCGCGGTTTTCGTGTCCAGCACAATGATTCCCGCGGTCCGTGTAAAGGTGGAATCAGATTTCACCCGGCTGAAACAATTGACACTGTCAGAGCTTTATCGATGTGGATGACCTGGAAATGCGCTGTAGTGGATATTCCCTTAGGCGGCGGTAAGGGTGGCGTTATCTGCGATCCTCACAACCTGAGCAGTCGTGAGGAAGAACAGATTTGCCGCGGCTGGGTTAGACAAATGGCGCGCAATGTCGGTCCTCTTTCCGATGTTCCTGCTCCTGATGTTATGACCAGCGCTCAGCATATGTTATGGATGCTCGATGAGTATGAGCATATTCATGGCGGCCATTATCCCGGATTTATTACCGGCAAACCATATGGCATGGGCGGTTCGCTCGGACGTACCGAAGCAACCGGATATGGATTAGTTTTTACAATCAGAGAAGCTCTTAAAGAACTTGGTATTGAGCCGGGTAATACTACGGCTTCCGTTCAGGGGTTCGGAAACGTAGCCCAATATGCAATTCAACTTTACCAACGAATCGGCGGAAAAGTAGTTTGCGTTTCATGCTGGGATCAGAATGACCAGAAATCATATTCTTTCATTAAAAAAGAAGGCGTCAAACTCGAAGAACTCCAGAGCATAACGGATCGATTCGGTGGAATCGATAAAACCAAAGCCAAAGCACTCAATTATGAAATTATGGATGGTAAAATTTGGATTGAGCAGGATGTTGATATCCTGATGCCCTGTGCAATTGAAAATCAGATAACCGGCGATAACGTTAATAAAATAAATAATAGAGTTAAGGTTATTGCTGAAGGTGCAAATGGTCCAACGACTCCTGAAGCCGACAAAGTGATTAAAGCCCGAGGTATTTTCATTATCCCGGACTTTTTAGCCAATGCCGGTGGTGTGACCTGCAGCTATTTTGAACAAGTGCAGAGCAACATGAACTATTTCTGGGAAAAGGATGATGTTCTTAGTCGTCTGGATATTAAAATGACGAGTGCTTTTAGTGCTGTGAGTGATTTAGCCAGAAAACAAAAATTGTATATGCGTGATGCCGCTTATGTTATCGCAATTGACCGAGTAGCTAATGCTTCGCGTGACAGGGGCTGGGTATAGAATATACAATATTGTAAAATAATTGTTTGGGTTACACTGACAGCTTTGTATCTTAGGCATATAAAGTGAGTATGCCAAAAGGATATTGAATGAAGCAAAAAGCTGCCATACCAGCTGTAAAAGACATTCCCCGCTTTGATCGACAATTCTTTGAAAGCGGGGATGTTATTTCTCTTATCGGGGGTGGTTCTATTGGCGGAAAAGCTTCTGGCTTGGTCTTTGCTCATAAAGTTATTCAAAATAATATCAATCCTGAAGAATTTAAAAATCTCCAAATATCTGTCCCCCGCATTGTTGTTATCGGAACGGATATTTTTGATGCTTTCATGAAACGCAATAACCTTTATGAACTTGCTCTTGATGATATACCTGATGACCGAATTGCCAGTTTCTTTCAAAAAGCGGAATTCCCCGCCGAATTTGCCGGTGATTTACGAGGCTTGATCAGTACTGTTCATACCCCGCTGGCACTCCGTTCTTCATCGATGCTCGAAGATGCCATGTATGAGCCTTTTGCAGGAGTATATGGCACAAAAATGATTCCGAATAATCAATCGGACACGGATACCCGATATAAAAAGCTGCTCGAAGCGGTTAAATTTGTTTATGCCTCGGTATTTTTCAAAGAAGCCAAAGCATATTTTGAAATGACCGGACATTCTCTGACCGAAGAAAAGATGGCTGTAATAATCCAGGAAGTGGTTGGCTTGCAGTTTGGAGAACGGTACTATCCTTCTGTATCAGGTGTTGCCCGTTCATACAATTATTATGCCTTTGGACACGCCAAACCGGAACAAGGGGTAGTTGATCTTGCTCTGGGATTGGGAAAAACAATTGTTGATGGCGGACTGGTTTGGTCTTTCTGCCCCGAATATCCAAAAACCTCCCCACCCTCTACCATCAGTGATATACTCAAAACTTCCCAGACAGAATTCTGGTCGGTTAATATGGGAAAGCCATCCGCTTATGATCCGATTCATGAGGCTGAGTTTTTAACCAAAGGATCGATTGAAGATGCTGAAGGGGATAAATCACTTTATATGATTGCCTCAACCTATCAACCGCAAAATGACAGGATTGTGATGGGAACCGGTGCTGCAGGACCACGAATCTTAAATTTTGCCCAATTGATACAAATGAATGATATCCCTTTTACACCGGTAATTAAAAAATTAATGAAAACCTGCGAAAAAGAACTGGGAGCTGCGGTTGAAATCGAATTTGCCATGACTTTGGATCCTAATAAAAAAACACCTCCCCGGTTTGGATTCCTGCAGGTTCGCCCTATGGTTGTCTCGGATGAAAAAGTAGAGATAAATGAAGCTGAGCTATCATCAGAAAATACTCTGTTAGCTTCCGAACGGGTGCTGGGAAACGGGGTTTTATCTAACCTTTATGATGTCGTTTTTGTAAAGCCGGATATTTTCAAAAAGGAAAATACCCGCTTGATTGTTTCGGAAATTAATGATATCAATCTTAAGATTAAAAACGAAAACCGCCGATATCTGTTAATAGGCTTCGGTCGATGGGGAAGTTCTGATCCCTGGTTAGGGATTCCGGTTGACTGGGGGCATATTTCAAATGCCCAGGTAATAGTCGAAGCGACTCTTCCTGATATGCATGTGGAGTTGAGCCAGGGATCGCATTTCTTTCATAACCTGACCAGTCTTCAGCTTTTTTATTTTAGTATTTCCCACAGTGGAAAATATAAAATCGACTGGAGTTGGTTAAACAGTCAGAAATTGATTTCAGAATCGGATAATGTTCGCCATATTAGAACCAGCAAACCTTTAATAGTAAAGGTCGATGGTCGAAATAGTATAGGAGTAGTGACTCGATGACTCCGAGTGATAAAAATAACAAGCTATCTGTAGATCAGCTTCTCTTGCAGCTTCAGGAGCGAGCTAAAGAGCTTAACTGTATTTATAAAGTCGATGAAGCCCTAAGTAAACCAGACACTGATTTTGACCAGATTTGTCAAGATATTATAAAAGCTATTCCTCCCGGATGGCAATACCCGGATTTCTGCGTCGCCAAATTGGAACTCAACGATGAGGCATATACTTCACCCGGTTTTATTGAAACCGAATGGGTTCAGACCGCTGATATTATTACGGCGGGAGTAATCATGGGAAAAATATCAGTTTTTTATACTCGGGAAATGCCGGAATGGGATGAGGGTCCTTTTTTAAAAGAAGAATCCAAACTTATAAACTCAATTGCAGATAAGATCGGCCAGCGTCTTTCCCACCTGCAAATGAGGGCAATAATCGAGCAATGGGAGGGGCGCCAGCAAAACACCGGTTCAAATTCGCGTGGTGACTGGCAGGTAGTCCTTCAGATGCTCAAGCAGACCGATCGTAATCTTTATTTGAGTATATCCCGCAAAATGCTTCACTATATGTGCTGGAGTGGTGTTAAAGAAGCAGATAATCTTCTTCAGACTTTTACACCTGATCCGCACGACCTGGAAGAGACTGTTATGGAAGGAAACCAGCCTTATGCCCGAAGGCAGGCGGGATTTTCACCTGAACTATGCGGTGCCGTTTTTAAAATTGCTTCTGAAAACATGGCTGACAGCGAGATCCTCCGCCTTATCCAGAAGTGGATTCAGGAAGATAAGCTCTCTTTTTTGGTACAGGTAGTAAATAGAAACCTATCTTTAGGGGAAGTTGCCGATGCTATCCGCCGCTATCAGCATCTTGCCGAAAACGAACCGGAAATTCATTCTCCTAATAAAAAGGGTATCGAAGTCTCATTGATCAGGCGTTTTCTTTCCGACCAGCTTGATTATGTAAACATTGCCAAAAATTTTATTGAAGTCAAAGATTTCTATCACCTGCTTAATCGGGTAATTTTTTCAACTGAGAGTCATGGCCGTCTTGGCGGAAAAAGCGCCGGTCTTTATCTCGCTTCGCAGATTATTAAGAAAAAAGCCAAAGAAAACGAGCTCCTCTCGAAAGTAAAGATACCCAGAACATATTATATTACCTCCGATGTTCTTCTTCATTTTATGCACTACAATAATTTCGATGAAGTGGTGGAACAGAAATATAAACCGATCAATCAGGTTCGTTTTGAATATCCGCATATTGTCCAGACTTTTAAAAACGCCCGCTTCCCCGCTGATATTGTTAATGGATTATCAGCCGCCCTTGATGAATTCGGCGATCGCCCCTTGATTGTCCGTAGCTCCAGTCTTCTTGAAGATCGAGTCGGAGCGGTTTTTTCCGGCAAATACAAAAGCCTCTTTGTTGCCAATCAGGGGAATAAACAACAGCGTCTTGAAGCACTCCTTGATGCTATTGCTGAAGTTTACGCTTCGACTTTTAGTCCTGATCCTATCGAATACCGTATCGAACGTAAATTAATCGATTTCGGTGAAGAGATGGGGATAATGATTCAGGAAGTGGTCGGAAACAAAGTAGGAAATTATTTTCTTCCATCGTATGCCGGTGTAGCCTTCAGTAGAAATGAATTCCGATGGTCGCCGCGAATTAATCGTGAAGATGGCTTGATCAGACTCGTTCCCGGACTTGGAACAAGAGCGGTAGACCGATTAAGCGACGATTACCCCCTTCTAATTGCTCCCGGACAACCGGGCCTGCGGGTTAATACCAGACCCGAAGAGATAGAAAAATACTCTCCCAAGAAGATTGATATTATAAACCTTGAAACAAATTCTTTTGAGACGATTGATCTCTGTAAATTTTTGCAAAAAGCAGGATCAGAAATGCCGGGCATTCGTGATATGGTATCAGTTTATAAAGATGATTTTATTCGCAATCCATCGGGTTTGATTGATTATGATAATGAGAATGTTATTGTGACCTTTAATAATTTAACACAGAACACTCCTTTTGTAGGCCAGACAAAAGCTATTTTGAATACTCTTGAGGAGACCCTCGGATTACCGGTCGATATTGAATTTGCCTCCGATGGCCGTAATTTTTATCTCCTCCAATGCCGTCCCCAAAGTTATTCTACGTTAAGAGCTCCCTCTCCTATTCCCAAAGGAACACCCAGAGAAAGAATTATATTCACTGCTAAAAAATATATTTCAAACGGGCGCCTGCCGGAAATCACCCATATTGTTTATATCAACTCATTAGAATATTCCAGCCTTAAAGACAAATCGACAATGATGGATGTCGGCCGAGCCGTGGGAGAATTGAATCAACTACTGCCCAAAAGGAAATTTATTCTTATGGGTCCCGGACGCTGGGGCAGCCGAGGGGACATAAAATTGGGCGTGAGTGTCACTTATTCTGATATCAATAACACCGCCGCCTTGATCGAAATTGCCAGACAAAAGGGGAATTATATTCCGGATTTATCTTTTGGAACTCATTTCTTTCAGGATCTGGTTGAAGCTGATATCAGGTATCTGCCTTTATATCCTGATGAAGCGGATACTATCTTTAACGAAGAATTCTTATCCAAATCTAAAAATATTTTTCCTGATCTTGTTCCTCAATTTTCTCATTTAAGTAATACTATCATGTTGATTGATGTCCCTCGTGAGACAAACGGTAAAATCCTGAAAATATTATTAAATGCCGATCTGGGTGAAGGAATGGGGCTATTGGCTGATCCATCCCAGGATACGAATATACCAATTGAAAAGAAAGTAATCGAACCGGTGGCTCACGACAGCTTCTGGCAATGGCGTCTTAGAATGGCTGAGTATATAGCGGAGTCTCTGGATGCCAAAAAATATGGCGTCGTAAATTTCTATGTCTTTGGCAGCACTAAAAACGCCAGTGCCGGGCCAGCCAGCGATATTGATTTGTTAATCCACTTCAGAGGGACAGAAGATCAAAAAAACCGGCTTCTTGAGTGGTTGGAAGGCTGGAGCCTCTGCCTGAGTGAAATGAACTTTCTCCAGACTGGGTATCGAACTGATGGATTATTGGATGTTCATATAGTAAACGATGGGGATATAAAAATCAGAACGAGCTGGGCAGCAAAAATCGGCGCGGTTACTGATGCAGCCAAACCCTTAAAAATGAAATCACCTCCGGGAAATTAAATCAAGACTCGAGTAGCCTTTTCCGGATGTTCAAGATCAAAACTGACAATTGATAGCTCTGTTCCCTCATGAGCGGCATTAAACATAATCGTCTTCCCGATTTTATCCTGCCAATTTCCTGTCAACCGTGTTGATTCATGAATATGCCCATGCAGAGTCACATACGGTTTCTTTTTTTCAATAAACCGTCTTATAGCGATAGAACCGACATTAACATCGAGCGGGGCATGATCTATCATTTTTCCCTGACGATCAACCCTATCCAGATTGGTTTGGTACGGAGGAGAATGAAAAAGAAAAACAGCTCTTGATAAATCATCATCCCCAACCAGTTTTGCTATATCTTTATCGATTGTCTCATATCTGATTTTATCATCGGGTACAGCAATCGATCTGATTCCCTTTTCCGGTGAGATATCCCCTGCATCGGTAAAGCGGGAAACATCATATTTTTCCCAGTCCTTTAACCTAAATGGAGTTGGCGGAACATAGGCGTAGCCGTAAATCGAATAAGTTTCAAATTCAACTTTCCTGTTATGGATATATTCCCACAGACCCATCTTTTCACCCGAAACCATGCTGTCAATATATATAGCTGGATCATCATTACCCAAAATTACAAATATTCGCGGATAATTCCCGGACAGCTTCTCCTTTAAGGCAGAAAACTCTTTGAACAGGAAATCATTGATAAAACCGCCAGTTGAAAATTCATCATTTTGGATGTAATTAAAACCACCGGGTAAAATATCACCACCGATAAAAACTATTTGCGGTAGATGAATGCCAATGTATTTTATTAAATTCTTATAGCGATAAATACTGCCATGAAAATCGGATATGTGAATACATTTTTTCAAACGAGCCTCATAGGTTAATTTTACTAAAGGAGGGTCAATTCAAAACATTCAAATGTAAAAACTAAGGATTCTATTATTAGAGTTTAATGACAAAAAGGCAGGCAGGCAACAAAGTAATTTCTAATTTTTATCTTGGTCTTTGTCAATGCTTCTGTTACAATTTAATATCGGTTTATGGCTTTATTCAGATATCAGGATAAAAAGAGTCAAGACAT
>JBDRQG010000373.1:0-3092 GCA_043826475.1 bacterium | reverse complement strand
AGGGAGATTATTTCCATCAGCATCAAAGTAATAGTGACCAATTCCAGCACCAATAAACAAAACGCATTCGCCAGCTTCTAAAGAATTTCTTAAACCAAGTGGCAAGTCTATCATTATTAAATTTTCCTTTATATTGTTACATTCCAACAGGTAAAACATTACAGGGGAAAAACTATGTTTCCTTCACAATTCTCGCCACAGAAGCCACACCAATTTTTAACCGTTTGGTGATGGTGGCCCAAATAGATAATTTTTTTTGATAAAGTTTTTTGACCTTATCTCGTTTTGCCTGAGGAATTTTAGGCCTGCCTAAACGTTTTCCCTTGGCCTTGGCATTTTGAAGCCCTGCCCTCACCCGCTCAGAAATAATATCCCGTTCAAACTCTGCTATAGTCGCTATTACATTAAAGGTCAGTTTCCCTGTGGGTGTGGTTGTATCCAAACCGCCATTTACCCTATAAGGTTTTGTACATCGAAAAACCTGATAGTTAAAAAACTCAACTTACCTGGTTAATGAATTAATGAAACATCCGCTGTCGTTGTCTCCACCATCAGATTCTACTTCAGTTGAGGTTTCATTATCATTCCCATCGGTTAGGATTTCATCATCATCAACTGGTTTTGATTCTGTTGTAAAAGACCATGAATAGACATTTTTCATCTTATTTCCTGCCAAATCCATCAATTCCGTTGTAATAGTTGCAGTATAAACTGTGTCATAATTTAAATCAAAAGATGGTGTTAATGTAGCTATCTTGTGGTTTTCGTCATAGGTCACATAATAAGAAATAGAATTTCCTGTTAATAAATTATCGTCAAGCTGAAATGTCGACAATGTTATTGTTGATGAATCTATATCTTTTGAGAAAGCCACTGATACGGTTGAGTTAATAACGACACCTGTTGCGCCATCCGAAGGACTCGTTGAAGTTACTTTAGGCGGAATTGACTCAACTTCTATTTCGTTACTGGGGTCAGTGCTTGAGTTATTACTATCATCATCTGTCATGCCGTTGTCTGTTGAATCTGATACAGAGTCATCTGTTTCTACGTCTGTATTGTTATTTACCGCAGATAGCGTATTAAAATGTCGATTTTCCCCATACGATGTCCCTCCGATATTTATGGCATATGCTCTGACGTAATAATCGCTCTCAGGTGTCAGGTTGGTTATCATACTCGTAAAAGAACCAATACCTGCCCCATCCATAGTTTTGTTATCATTAATGGTTGGGTTCGCTGATCGACTCCAGCAAACCCCCCTATCCGTTACTTCTGATCCTCCACTAAAGCTCACATCTCCTCCAGTTTGAGCAGAGTATTGTGTTATTGCTGTTATGGGCAATGTGGAAACCGTGGGAGTGGGTATCTCAAAATATTCAAAACCCCCAATATCATAACCGATTCCTTGAGGTCTTTGTGTCCCGTCAATATCTGTATCAGGTGCGCCACTCGATGCTCCTGAATCGATACATGGTGATGATGCTGTCAAGCGATAATTATCCATTCCAACGAACTTTGGGTCTTTGTTAATATTGCCGTCCCCAAAATAACCTCCGTAGATACAGGAATAGGTTATTACTGGGTCTCCCGAGCCAAAATATATTGGCGTGTCCGTGCTCCAAAGGATACAGTTTGTAATAATTGGCGAGCTGTCACTGAACAAATAGAAGTCGCCACCTGTATCAGCCATATTTCCTGCAAATGTGCAATTCGTAAACTTGGGACTACTGGAACAATATATACCTCCACCTTTATTACCCCAACCAGACGACGTATTGTTTGTAATAAGACAGTTGGTAAATTGGGGAGCCGAGATAAAACTGTGTACTCCTCCTCCACAATCATTAGAGATGTTATTGGAGATTATGCAATTGCTAATAACAGCAGATGATCCGGAATCAATAGAAATACCTCCACCGTATAGAGAAGCTGAATTACCTGAAATAAAACAGCTTTCGATTTTTGCATTACTTTCATACAATTTGATTCCACCAGTAATACCAGTGTTATTTTCAATTCGACAGTTTGATATTGTTGGATATGCGAAACTGCACCGAATTCCTCCAGCATGCAGCGCTTGGTTATTGCTTATAACACAATCCTTAATCATGGGAAAAGTTGGGAAGACGCCTTGATATGGGTCAATGCCATCTATCATGATTCCACCTCCATTACCATCGTCTGTGTTGCCGTTATTTTCAATAACACAGTTTTCAATGGTTGGCGAAGAGCCTGGACAGATATAAATTGCACCGCCGTCTTCGTTCTCGTAGCCATCTGGAAACCCGTTTTTTATAGTAAAACCTGACAAGACTGAATCAAGGCCTTCGTCATTGAAAAATTTGAACCCTCTTCCTTCAGATTGGCAATCAATAATACATTTGCTTGGTCCATTTTCAGATTTTAGTGTAATTGCAAGACCACCAAAATTTATATCTTTGTTGCCATAGCCCGTATAGACACCATCAGCGACAAGTATTGTATCCCCTGAGGATGCAGTGTAGATAGCAGATTGTATAGTTGCATGTTCAGCAGGCACACGAATTGTGGCACAAAAAGCGATCTTTGTGAAATTACAAACCGATATCAAAACAATGAGCGGGACAATATATTGACTAACAAGAAATTTTTGCAGTTTCCCATCCCTCATATCCCCTCCTCAATCCATTATTGGAGTTATTTGCACTCCTCCAAATATGATTTTGAGATACCATCTCAGCATTTTTCAGCGTGCATTTAGAAAAATTTACATCATGTTATTTTTAGATTATATTTTTTTCTATTTACTCCAAAAACAATCGCTATACCAAGACCAATAAGTAGTAATGTTGACGGCTCCGGAACTGGCGACATTAAAGAATAGGTGATATCATCCACAGTGTAGTGGCCTTGCGCGCCTATAATTTTCACCACCATAATATTATCGTAATTTAAAACCAGTTCGTCAATTGTACCCCAATTATATGGCCCAACCACAGAACCTAACAAATTAATCATGTTATTATCCGAGTATGCTGTCATTGCAAATTTGTCTGGTATGTTGTGTACGCTGGTTGCTGATGTGTACACCAAACTGAACTCAGACACTG
>JBDRQG010000372.1:0-4046 GCA_043826475.1 bacterium | reverse complement strand
TCATTAATTTTTACCATCCCAAATTTTCCAAATATAATCGATTCCCGGGTGCCCCTCAGTTTGCTGAAGGATCTGTCAATCGAAAGGACACACAGCAAGCTGTGTGGTACCCCGTACCCGTTTAAATAATTATAAAAGCGGAGAGACAGGGATTTGAACCCTGGGTACCCAAAGGGTACACTGGTTTTCGAGACCAGCGCTTTCAACCGCTCAGCCATCTCTCCGTTTTCAAAAAACCAATAATTAGTTCATATCGGCAATGCAGCCTTCAATTTACAAAGAGCTGATTAAATGTAAAGAGTAATCTGGTTCGTTTAGTCTGATTGAGATTTTAGAAACACTCAATTATCTATAAACTTGCCCTCTTCTACTAATTTTTCCTGTTGAACAATTAATTTTCTAAGAGAACCATATCTTGGCCGCACCAATTGAAATACTACAAAAGAAAGCAAAACAAGAAGGACCGCCTCTGTAAATCGCCCGGTCAGGAAATAATATATAATCCCCAGCACCGCTATAAAAGATATCATCAAAGAAACCGGACGGGTTTGTTTGACTATGCTGTTCATAATATCCTCTTCGAAGGTCTCTTTTCTTTTTATTAGTGGTTTTTGAAGGCCATTTCTCAATTTCATCAATGCCATAAAAGCAATTATTACTGTCAAACCAATAAAAATATAGAAAAAGAAATTAGCGGCATCACCCAATTTGTTATCAACCCCTCCCTTCTCGTTGATATAATAGCAAACAAAAAGCAAAGCGCCGGGAATGACAACATTCACTCCCAGACCAAAATAAAGGGGCTTGACGATAATTCGTGAAAGATCGTATTTGTCATCAAAATTACTATTGTCCATAAGGTTTTACTTTCATAAGAAAACTTTCAAATTTATCTCTTCGGGGCCAGACAAGGGCTGACCAGCATACGCCAATTACAACAAAAATCAGGAAATGGAATTTATCCCCGCTTAATATATAATCAACAAGGCCATAAATATATATACTCTCAACAAAGGCAAATTTTATAATTGATAAAGTTGTATAGAGCTTTTCGGTTGTCATGCCTGTTATGGTTGTTTTTTTAAAATTGCTTACTTGAAGGCGTTCGATTAAAGAATAAGCCATCGGTTGAGAAATTGATATAATGATCAGGATATAAAAGATGAAATCCTGCTTTGGTTCAAAATTTGCGGCGGGTTTGATTACAAATGAGACAAGAAGGATATAAACCAAAGGAGCTAATATTAAAAATGCCATCGCCAGAATTTTAGTCTTTCTGAATTCTTTTTCCTCTGCTTCCGTGACAAAACTCAATTTATCCTCTCCTTTTTATTGCGTACTTCTGAAAAAAACTGCTTCATCAGGGCGCTTATCTCATCCTCCATAATTCCCGAAATGACTTCAATGCGATGATTAAGTTTTTTCTCAGCCGGTACATTAAAAATAGAACCGCAGGCACCGAATTTGGGATCTTTAGCACCGTAAATAATACGGCCGATTCTGGATAATACAGCCGCACCAGCGCACATGGCACATGGTTCCAAAGTGCAATAGAGATCGCAGTTTTCGAGACGCCAGTCGCCAAAGTGATTATATGCCGCTGAAAGGGCAATCATCTCGGCATGAGCGGTAGCATCATGAAGCTGCATCGTTTGGTTATGCCCCCGGCCGATTACTTTATTCTCAAAGACAATAACCGCTCCAACCGGCACCTCATCTTCCTCATAAGCGAGATTTGCTTCCTGAAGAGCGAGATTCATAAAATATTCGAAATCTTTATCTATCATGCCGATAATATAGAAAAGCTTAAGATGGACAACAACCAGTTTTTATAAAACTATTCATTGCTTCTCAAAACCTCAACAACACTCGAAAAATCCGCTGGCAGTTCTGCTTCTAATAACATTTTTTCCGCTGTAACCGGATGATCGAATTCCAATCGAAAAGCATGAAGAGCCTGCCTTGGCAGCCTAACAAGCAGAGATCTTGTCAGGAGTCGTTCCGGAGCAAACATCCCGCGACACCACTTCTCTCTTCCCCCATATTCCGGATCGCCGAAAACCGGATGACCCAGATATGAAAAATGCACTCTGATTTGATGTGTTCTTCCGGTAAATAAAGAGACTTCAACAAAATCATACGACCGGTATCTTTCAATTACCTTATACTCTGTTATCGCTTCACGGCTCTTGACATCGGTAACAATCATCTTTTTACGATCTTTAATAGACCGCCCGATAGGGGCATTGATTGTCCCTTTTTCCTCTTTGAGATGGCCGCATACAATCGCTTTATATTGACGATGGATTTCTCTCGTCTGAATAAGTTTCTGGAGCTTTTGGTAAATTTCATCGGTACGGGCAACAACTAACAGTCCCGATGTATTTTTATCAAGCCGGTGGACTATTCCCGGACGGTCCGATTGCGAACCAGCCGCCAGGGTTCCATATTGATGTAACAGGGCATTTACCAACGTACCGGTTCGGTTTCCAGCTCCCGGATGAGTCACCAACCCGGCCGGTTTGTTAACTACGACCAGATATTGATCTTCATAGATTATTTCCAGTGGAATATTTTCCGGGTTTACTTTTGACGGGGGTGGCGCCGGAATTTTTATTTTAATAACATCACCACTGGTTACAGAATATTTATTTGTCGGGACTTCCCCATTTACCAAAATATAATTATCAGAAATTAATTTTTGAATATGACTTCGGGTAAGCTTCAAATCAATATAAGCGGCTAAATATTTATCGATACGATCAGGAGTAACTCCATCAGGGACAGTGATATTTATTTCTTTTTCAATCTTTTCTGAATTATCTGGCATATATTCCAACTATATAAATTGTTATTGCAGTACTTCGGCCATTTCGCTGATGCTTCGCTCTAAACCGACCAATATTGATCTTGTAAAAATAGCATGGCCGATAACAAACTCATCGATAGTTTTTAACTCTGCAAGGGGAATTATATTCTTATAGTTTAACCCCCGCCCACAGAGCACATCCAGACCGCTTTTTGAGGCAAACTGGGCTGCTTTGTCAATCCGATCAAGTTCGGACTGGGCTTCAGGTATAGTCCTCGCGCTGCTATATCCTGAACAATTGATTAAAACCGCTGAAGCACCGTTTTTGGCTCCTTTTTTAATTTGGTCGTTTTCGGGTTCAACAAAAAAACAAGAATTGATACCCACTCCGGAGAATCGGGCGCAAAGGTCGCTAAATTCAACCTGGGATGAATTGAAATCAATAGTCGAAACCGGAACAGAACTGTCGACATGATCGGCCACCAAAGTAACCATCGCGGGTTTTATTTCCATCGCTTTGTCAATAATTTCATCGACCGGGGGCATCTCCAATGTTAAACGGGTTTTGACTACACCTTTGAGAATATAAAGATCGCGTTCCCTTATATATTTCTTATCTCTCCGAACCTGGACAGTTATACCATCAACCCCCGCCATTTCTGCAAGCACCGCAATCTGAGCCGGATCTGGTTCGACTGTTCGTCTGATTTCCCGCATGGCAGCTACCATATCTAAATTTAACGATAAAAAGGGCATCTTCCCTCCTGTTAGAAATTAGCTTTCCTGTTATACAATACAAATGCTATAGAGTTATATTATATGAAACGATTATCGAGGTCAATTTCAAAAAATCATCAATTGTAAGCTGTTCCGCCCGGCAATTTAATGGCAGTCCGGTTTTTTCAATAATCTCGTTTAACGATTTTTGATCTTTAATTATGTCATCTTTGAGATTATTGACAAGAAGCTTCCGGCGCTGCTTAAACGATGCTCTCACAATTTTTTCAAACATATCAAAATTGTCAATTAGTTTTCCTTCTTTAGGCCTGAGCGAAATAAGACTGGATGTTACTTTCGGTGGGGGTTGAAAGTATTTTGGTGAAATATCAAAAGAGAGCTTAACATCAAACGCCATCTGAGTAAAAATTGAAATCGGCGACCAGTTTTTTGTACCGGGTATTGCCGCAATTCTCTCAGCCATCTCTTTCTGAACCATCAACACCGCCAATATAATATT